>CAIOSU010000505.1 GCA_903861055.1 uncultured bacterium | reverse complement strand
TTTTAAAACTTCCCATTCAACTCCTTGGCCCACATGCTGCCCACGCGCACAAAAGCGGCTGGCTGACCGTATGGCACTGCCACTTCGTGCCATTGGCCACCCGTGTATTTGGTTTTGAAGAATAGATGTTCCCATTCACCAGCGGGTAGGTACACTTTTACTTTAAACTCCTTTTTTGCTGTTATGGGCGCTACTAAAACATCTTCGCCGAGCATAAATTGGTATGGAGCTTTCCATATCTCAGGGTCGTTGGGGTAATGTAGGTATAAATGCTGCACCACAGGGTACCCCTTTTCGGTAGCTTCTTTGTTAAGGAATTGAAAGTAGGGCTTCAGGGCTTGGTGTATACGGCCATATTGCGCAAACATACGCTGCGTGGTAGTATCGTCGTAAAATTGCACATTCTCTTTGGGGCGCAATCCCTCGTGGGTGCGGAACACAGGCGTAAAAATGGCCCACTCGTTCCAGCGGCAAAACAAATCCCAATCGCGGCGCGATTTATAGAACGGGGTATTTACGGTAGTATAACCGCCAGCATCACTATGGTTAAGGCTAATGCCACTAAGCCCCGACGACAATAAAGCCGTAATGGCCGAGCGCATACCATCATTGGGGCCATATGTATGCAGTTGGTCGCCGGCCCAAAACATAGTGCTGTACTTAGCCGAGCCTGTATAACCCGCACGATTAAAAAACACCACTTCGCCTTCTTTGCCTGCTTCCTTAATGGCTTCACTATTCAATCTTGCCCACTCCACCGGGTATCGGTTATGGAAGGCTGGAGCATCTTCGCCACTGTATATTTTAGCATCCCACGGCAGCCACTCGCAGAAATCGGCCATCCAGCCACTAAAGCCATTGCCAATGAGGTTGGTTTTGATGATGCCTTTTAGCCACTCAAAGGCTGCAGGGTTGCTCAAATCCACTAAATAAGCATCGAAACCACCAGCGGGCATGAGATATGGTTCGCCTTCTTGGGTTTTTACTAGGTAGCCGTTGGCAATGGCCGTATCCGTCATTGCCGTGCCAGGCACCATAAACGAGTTGATGTACCCAAGCGTTTTGATGTTCATAGCCGCCAAATCGCCAGTAAACTCTTTCATGTTGCCGTAGCGCACGGTATCAGGTATCCAGTTCCACCAAAGGCGGTCGCCGTACTTGGTAGGTCGGCGGCCCACCCAGTCTTGTATCCAAACTGCTGTAACGGGGTTACCCGCTTTAATGGCTCCGCGCGTGGCATCCATAACCTTTTCATCGCCCCCTTGTAGGCCGAGGATAGTTCCCATCGCCCAATCGGGTAACTTAGGCATGCGGCCTGTGTGCGCGGTATATTTTTCAAGCAAATCCAAGGGCTCGGGCTCTTGCCAAATGAGCAGGCTTAGGGTATCGCTCCAAACCTCCAAGGTTATCCTATCGTCTTTTCTGAAATCGAACTCTTGAAACTGCGTGTTCTGGCAAAGGATGCCCCGCCCGTCGGTGGTCATTAGCCACG
This sequence comes from uncultured bacterium, assembly GCA_903861055.1. Taxonomy (GTDB): domain Bacteria; phylum Bacteroidota; class Bacteroidia; order Chitinophagales; family CAIOSU01; genus CAIOSU01. The sequence goes on along the minus strand of CAIOSU010000505.1, from coordinate 7,747 downwards.
GCATAGGCGCATAGGTGGTATAGTGGTTGCCTTTTACCCCCGCCAGACCCGTAAAAAAACTAATGCCCTTATCGCCACGGCCAAGGCCTTGCTCTTCCACCCAAACGGGCACTTTATGACCCTTCAAATCCACATACGAAAACTGCTCACCCATGCCCAATATGCGCTCTTGGGTGTGGGATTGGAAAGTGAGGGTGATGCGGTTGCTGGTATTTGAATAGTTGGTATTGAGTTGAATACCGATTGAATTGTTAGGTCCTGGAAAAATTAATAAATCCCAATGTTGAGGATACTCATCAAAAACTTCAGGTTCATAATTTCTAAACACCAAAGTATCTCCTTTGTAAACAGGTTTTGGCAGGTCCTTGGCTTTGTCAATAACTCTTTCCTTCCCTTTAAACTTAAAACTGCCCATCTTAAAATCCACCTTCTCCTTGCCAACGCCAATGGTCAGGAACGTTTCGCCCAACGGAAAACTGATGGCCGGCTTGGTGCTGTCTTGGTAGTATATGTGCAGCGCCGTTTCCGTTTGCTGGTAGCGGATGGTTTGGGCGTGGTTGAGGCTACCAAAAATGGTGGAGATAAGTATTACAAGTTTGAGCCTGATCATTTAGTTGGCTTTTTATAGCGGAATGTTTTGGGTAACCATTAGTCGACGATTATCTTGTCCGGCACGGAACCATGTTCAACCTTGGAAACTCGAGTCATGTTACCTTATTTGTCAATGTGCACAACCCAACCATCTTCAACTCGAGTGACATAACCCATCAAATCCATTTCTTCCTGTGCCAATCCCTTAGTACCTTTTTTAATGGCTCTTATCAGTGCTCTTTTAGTTAAATATGCTGTCTCTTTTTCCGGTTTTTTCTTAGCCATGATTATTAATTTTGGATAAAATCAATTTCGAAACAATACTTTATTACCAAATAGTAGATAAATGCCATTAGCACCGAAAGTAAGTTGCCTACAAGAAAATAGTCGTTAGAAATAGATTTATTATTTGAATCTTTAAGTCTGGTACCAATTTTTAAAGCCCCAAATAGTATTAGAATTGGCATATGGCCAAAAGTCAAAAAAACAAACAGGACTATCCTCTCAAAAATGCCTTTACCTATTGATACTTTCGGGTCTATATAATCAGGATTGGTCTGCTCATCCTTCGTATCTTCTTTTGCAAATAGGTTCCTAACAAAGTAGAAGAGGGCATTGGAAATCATTTCCCCAATTATTAAAACCGATATTATTATAGCTGCCGTTTTCATTTTGATGTCTTTAAATAGTCGATTACATACTTTATGTCAAAATAATCATCCATTCTTAAACTTTTACTTCTACGCCACATCAAGGACCTGTCTTTTCCCAAATTTTCAGCAACTGCTTTATAGCCAATGGCTTTAATAAACGCCGATATTAAAGGAAAGTCACTGTATTTCCAACCATCAATTAACCGAGTATAGATTAATAGTGATTTGTTTAAAGGTATTCTAAGGTCGCTAGGAATAGAGATAAGTATGCGTTCGTTATTTTGCGATTTTAGGCGCTCTATTTTTTTTCTTGCATCAGTTAAGCCGCTGCCTAACATTTCGTATGCGACAGTTGTATTAATACTAGTTTCAATTTCCCCATAAAGCAGTACATATCGAAGTTTGTAATCTGCTCCTTGATGTATCATTTCCTCTTCCAGATGAAAGATTATTGAAATACCTACTTCCAAGGAACTTATCACCCCTTGAAACTCATCGCCCCATGTAATAGTAAGAGGAGATAAAATTTCTGACTCGTAAGCACTGTTGACACTATTAACTATTTCTTTAAATGAGTCCATTAGTTGACTGCCGTTATGTTCACCGCTATGAACAACGTCAGCCATAATTATATAGTAATTCGGCATTTGGAGATCCTTTGTTGCACAATTTATGCAATAAAATCAATTATTGCAATAATTATGCAACAAAACTAAATGTTGCACAAAACATACAACAGAATCCCCATCACAACACTTTCGTCTTCCCCATGCCAAACCTCAACAACCCCAGCGCCACCACTGCCGTTACCAGCCAAATGCCCGCTAGTGTATAGTCGCCGAAGATAAACTTACCTACCCCAAATAGCATGGCATACGTAAACGTAATGCCCGACAACCAACAAAGGGCCAAATAACCTGGCTTAAAACCTTCTGGCTGGGTGGCACTAATGGGCGCCCACCAACCGCCCGGCTGTACTTTGTTGTAGAACGAGGTAAGCGTATGTTTGTCGGCTGGCTTAGTGATAAACGTAACCAATAACCACGAAGCCGTAGTAAAGCCCACGGTAAGGAAAAAACTATTGGGAAACTCCCAGCCGAGGTAAAACTTGCTGATGGCATAGCCAATAAACGGCGCCACGGTAGCCGCTATCTCGCTCCAAGCATTAATGCGCCACCAATACCAACGCAGTATCAATACCAAGCCAAGACCCGCGCCGCACTCCATGATAAATTTCCAAGTGTCCTCAATACTCGTAATCATGGGGGTAACGGCAATGCCTAACAAACACAAGAAAACAGTAGCCAAACGAGAGGCGGTAATCAATTCTTTATCGGTGCTATTTTTGGCGCTAAAACGCTTATACACGTCGTTTACCAAATAACCAGCACCCCAATTAAGTTGCGTGGATATGGTACTAAGGTAAGCCGCCAAAAACGCTACCACCAGTAAGCCCTTCAAACCCGCGGGCAGAAAGTCGTTCATGGCATATATGTAGCCCATACCAGGGTTTTCTAGCCCAGGGTACAATACTATCGTGCATAGCGCTACCAATATCCAAGGCCACGGGCGCAAGGCATAGTGACATACTTGAAACAACAGGGTAGCATACACCGCTTGGTTTTCATCTTTGGCACTCATCATGCGCTGGGCAACGTAGCCACCACCTCCTGGCTCGGCACCGGGGTACCAGCTGCTCCACCACTGCACACCAATAAAGGCCAAAAATGCCCCTACGGTAATGGTAAGCGTGCTGCCCACATCGGCAGCACTGTTGCCAATGGATGGGAAGAACTCAAATGCCCACGGTTTATCGGCTAGTTTTTCTTGCAAACCACTAATACCGCCAATTGCTTCGGAAGTTACCACCACATAAGCTAGCACCGTTGTGCCTATCATGGCAATGGTAAACTGCACTACATCGGTAACCGCAACACCCCATAGGCCCGAAATAGTGGTATAAATAACCGCTACGGCCATAGCAAAAGCCACATACCAAATAACCTGCTCTTGAGGAATGCCGAACATACCTACTAAAATGCTCGCTAAGGCTACGTTTACCCAACCGATTACAAGCACGTTCATAAACAAGCCGAGATAGATGGCACGTAGTCCGCGCAAAAAAGCCGCTTCAGGGCCGCTATAGCGCAGCTCAATAAGTTCTACTTCCGTAATTACACCCGAGCGACGCCAAAGCCTGGCAAAAAAGAAAGTGGTGAGCATACCGCCAGCCAGCATGTTCCACCATAGCCAGTTGCCACTGATGCCGTTTTTGGCTACCAAGCCCGTTACGGCCAATGGCGTATCGGCAGCAAAGGTGGTAGCCACCATACTAATGCCAGCAATGTGCCAAGGCAAATTGCGCCCGCCGAGGAAGAAATCGGATAAACTGCCCGAGGCACGCTTGCGATAATACAAGCCAATAGCCATTGATAGGGCCAAAAAAGCGATGATGATAATCCAATCGAGGGTAGCGAGCATAGTGGGAGTTGTTTGGCTAATCGCCTAAAAATAAAGCATTAATTTTATCATCTTTAAGCAGATATTAACAAGCCCATTAGGAACTGACAACTATGAGCACCACTACCACCACCGATTACCCTCGGCTTGCCGCCAAACTGGCCATTGTAGCTGCCTTTTTGGGTACCGTGGCCGATTTGCTTTTACTGTACAGCCCAACAGGCGGTTATGAGGTAGGCGACTACCAATTTTTGCAAGGTATTAGCGCCAACCGCATTATGATTGGCCACTACCTCGGTATATTTTTTATTCCTTTGGAGATGCTGGGGCTGTTTCAGGTGTACCGTTGTCTGAAGCCTGCAGGTGGCTGGATGCCTTGGGCAGTGGTTATCGGGGCGTTGTTTATTGGTTATCCAGGCATAGCTTACCACGGTATGGTGGCGTTTATTCATCAAATGATTCAGCAGGGGACGCTGGATGCTGCAGCATTGGAGCGCGTGCGACTGCTATCAGAGCCAGTTGGTGCTGCCTTAGCTGTGGGCGGTGGCATTGTAGCTGGTATTATGGTGTACCTCATTCTCAAAAAAGAGACCTTATACCCAAAATGGATGGTGTGGTGTAACCCAGGTGCGTTTTATGTACTGTTTGCGGTTTGCTATTTGGTAATACCCGTGGTTGGTAATTTCTTGATACCGGCAGGGTTTAACTTGGCCTTTTTACTGTTTTTTGGATGTTCGTTGGTGGCGGAGAAAAGAGTAACGGCATAAGTACCGTCATTGCGAAAGCCAGGCAAACGTTACAAACTAACCAAGGTCTTTGCGGGCTTGAAGCAACTATTCTCACTGCCTTCGCAGTAATCCCCTGCTACGGAGCAAGATGTGCCCATTGCAGTCCTATTATTATATTTATTACATCCATCAGGGGGTTGCTTCAAAACGTCCACTCGCGAAAAGCTCGTTGGTCGTTTTTCGCAATGACGTTCATTTTGTAAGTTTCCCCACCGCCATCTCAGTCAACGTTAAACCAATAGACAACGACGAGGTAGCAGCTGGCGAAGGGGCATTGAGCAAGTGGATAGCATTTTCTTGCTCTACGATATAGAAATCATCCAACAATTTTCCATCTCTACTGCACGCCTGCGCGCGAACGCCGGCACCACCGGGCAACAGATCATCGGCTTGTATTTCGGGCACTAGTTTTTGAAGGGCTTTAGTGAAGGCAGCCTTATTCCACGAACGGTACATTTCGCCCATGCCGGTGCGCCAATAGCGCTTCACAATACTGTGCAACCCCGGCCAGCAAAGGGTTTCTATAAACTCATTAGCTTGAAAGGCGGTGCGGGTATAGCCTTCCCGTTTAAAGGCCAATACGGCATTCGGACCAGCCTCTAGCCCACCGCCTGCCATGCGCGTAAAGTGCACCCCGAGGAATGGAAAGGCAGGGTCAGGAACAGGATACACCAAGTCTTTTACCAGATACTCCTTTTCGGGCTTCACCAACCAATACTCTCCACGGAAAGGAATAATCTGCACATCAAGCTTTAAGCCTGCCATGGTTGCAATTTTATCGCTGTATAAGCCTGCGCAATTGATGAGCAAATCGGTGGTAAGCTGCTGTTGCGTGGTAGTTATAGTTATTTGATTGGATTCATTTTGGATGCCAGTAACAGCATGGCCAGTAAGTACTTTGCCGCCCATTTTCTCAATAGCTTCTTGCAGTTTTTGAGCAACTAGCTTATAGTCAACAATACCTGTTTGCGGTACAAAAATGCCTGCTATGCCGTTTACGTGCGGTTCGCGCTCATGGATAGCTATCTTGTCAAGCCATTGCAGCCCCTCTAGGCCGTTTTGTTGGCCGCGCTCATACAAGGCTTGCAAGCGTGGTAATTCATCTTCGGTAGTGGCTACAATGATTTTGCCGCAAAGCTCGTAAGGTACGTTATGCTCGTTGCAAAAGTCGATAAGCTGATGGTAGCCCTTAATGCAGTTTTGTGCTTTTAGACTGCCGGGGGTGTAGTATATGCCCGAATGTATAACGCCACTGTTGTGGCCAGTTTGGTGCTGGGCTACTTGTTGCTCTTTCTCCAGCACCGTTACTTGCAGCTTTGGGTTTAATCGCAGCAGTTGGTAGGCCGTTGCCAGCCCGGTAATGCCACCGCCAATGATGGTGATGGTAGGCATGTTATTGCACCGAGGCACTTAGGCCGCTGGTATGTTTTTTATAGGCATCCAGTCCGCAACGCAGATATTGTTCATAGCGCTCCGCAGAAGCCGTGCCAAGTGCCGTTGATAATAGATGCTCATCGGCACTTACCAATACATACCAAGGCTGAGCGTTAGCCTTGAAGTACTTAATCTGCATGTCGCTCCACAAATTGCCCACGGTTCTGATTTTCTTACCCGTAGCATCTGATACATATTGCTCATCTGCCGACAATTTGATATCCTCATCAACATACAACGATACTACCACATACTCTTCTTCCATTAGCTTACGCACTGCCGGCTCTACCCAAACGGTCTCTTCCATTTTACGGCAGTTTACGCAGGCCCAACCCGTAAAATCGAGCAAGAGCGGTTTACCCTCTGCCGCGGCTTTGGCCTTGGCTGCTTCGTAATCGTTAAAGATGGTTTCTACATGGCCTTCGCTATGGTCTATATAGCTATAAAACATCGGTGGCGGGAAACCGCTCAATAATTTCAAGTTAGTGCCCCAAAGGCCTGGTATAAGGTATAAGGTAAAGGCCAAAAATGCTAAACCGCTTACTTTACGACCCATACTCACCTTTTCGGGCCTTGGCTCGTGAGGCATCGGTATGAGGCCAAAAAGATATAAAACTAGGGCAATACCCAACAAAATCCACAAGGCGAGGAACAACTCTCGCTTTACCAAACCTAGTTGCAACACCAAATCAACGTTGCTCAAAAACTTGATAGCAAAAGCTATCTCTACAAATCCCAACACGTGCTTAACGGTAGCCAACCAGCCGCCCGATTTTGGCAACTTGGCCAAGAAACCGGGGAACATGGCGAACAGGGCAAATGGAAAACCCAACGCAACTCCAAAACCAAGCATACCCGCTACCAAATTGTACTGTCCACCATCGGTAGTAGCGGCGCCAACGAGCAAGCTACCCAATATAGGACCGGTGCAAGAAAAAGATACCACTACCAGCGTTACAGCCATGAAAAAGATACCCAAAAGCCCTCCTAAATCAGAAGCCTTATCGGCGCGGTTGGCAATAGAGGCTGGCAATGTGATTTCGAAGTAGCCAAAGAAAGAGATGGCAAACACCACAAACACTACAAAAAACACCAAATTGACCCAAGGGTTGGTAGCAAAGGCGTTGAGTATATCGGGCGGAATATCGAAAATCAAAAACGGTACGCTAAACAAAAAGTAGATCAACACAATGCTAAAGCCATAAAACAATGCATCAAAAATGCCCTTTTTGCCGCTCTTGCCGCCTTTGGTAAAAAAAGTAACCGTTAACGGTATCATCGGGAATACGCATGGCGTAATCAAGGCTACCAAACCACCCAAAAACCCTAAAACAAAGATGGTCAACAATCCTTGGGCATCTTGGCTTTCGCCACACTGGCTTATGGGTGCGCCAAATTTTTCGGCATCGGTACCGCCAGGTACAGTAGGTACTACAACAGGTATATCGGCACCTGCAATGGTTGCGGTTTTTTTCCCTAGGTCGAAGGTAAAATCAATACTCTCTGGCGGCAGGCATTTCTCGTGGTTGCAGGTCATAAACTCCAAATAGCCTTTTACAATGGCATTGGGGTCAATGGCTTTTACTTTTTGCGTAAACGTGGCACCTAGCGAGAATTTCTTCACCTGTGCTTCCCACATAGGGTCTAGCTCATCATATATCTTCTCGCCCGTTTCGGTTGAGGCGCCATCAAAAGTAAATTTTGTTCCTGTCGAATCTTCGTAAAAGAAACCGGTAGGCACCGGGCCAATATTAGGGTCGAGGAAAGAGCTGTATAAATACCAGCCCTTTTCAATTTTTACTTGGTATACAAGTTCAAAAC
>CAIOSU010000504.1 GCA_903861055.1 uncultured bacterium | reverse complement strand
GCCCCAAACCAAAGCTACATAGCGACGCTTAATAGTATGGTCGAAAAATTGTTTAGCCAAATGGGTCATTACGGCCTCGTCTTTGGCAATTATCATCAAACCCGTGGTATCCTTATCAATACGATGGACCAGACCTGGGCGAATATCTCTGCTATTTGCTCCTGTAGGCAGACTGTTACCAAAGTGGAACAGGAGTGCATTCACAAGCGTACCGGTATAGTTGCCCGAACCTGGGTGCACCACCAAACCTACTTGCTTATTGATGATTACAATAGAGTCGTCTTCGTAAACGATGTTTAAAGGAATGTCTTCTGGATCGAGTGAATACTCATGCGATGCTTTAGTAACTAGCACCGTAATTTCATCCAAAGGCTTTATCTTATAGTTCACCTTTACTGCAACGCCGTTTACTTTCAGCATCCCGGCCTCTGCAACGTTCTGTATGCGGCTGCGGCTTACCGCTTCCATCCTATTGGTCAGAAATTTATCGATACGTATGGGCTGTTGGCCTCTATCAACCTTTATAACCGTGTGCTCGTATAATTCTTCCTTTTCGTCTTCCAGCTCGTCGCTGGCATCAAACGTTGATTCGTCTTGTAACATGGTAAGCCAATTTGAAAATTAGGCAATTTGAAAATTTGGAAATTGGAATCGCAATTATACCTGACGACCACAATGAGATGCAAATTTAAGCTAAAACTATCGGGCAATAGCATTGCGCCAATTTCAGGCATTTTACCTTGGTAACTTAGAATTTTCAAATTGCCACATTCCCAAATTTTCAAATTAACGAATCATGACGCCTTTCTTGCCCAACAGCGGTATATGGGTAAAAAATTCTTCGTTGATGCTTTCGGTAACGAATACGTACTTTTTATCAAAAAGCTCCCCGCGCTGGTAGTAGCTTACCCAAAACTGATTGTTAATTTGTTTTAGCTCTTCGGTAATAATCTCAACAGCAATAAACTGCTGACCGCCTATTAACTCAATCAGTTGCCTAATAGCCGAAGTTTTCACTTCCTTACCATCAACGGTACCATAACCATGTGAGCTAACCATTACGCTGGTAATTGGCTCTGTACCTGTGTTAATAAGATATACCTTATACTGCTCTGGATCAGTTGGGCTGCCCGCTTCATCGGGCACTACAGCCACCGCTAAATCTGTTACTTTCTTAAAATCAATGTCTTTAAGCATAATGCCTCCAGTTGTCCTACTTTTTTAAACGACAATTTAATAAATAAGTTACTGTACAAAATGGTTTCACAAACCGTGCCATCGGTTACTACAGGGTCAAAAAGAAGCAGGTTTCGTATGCACGAAACCTGCTTCTGTCATTATGTCTTGAAAATGGGTTTATTCAATTACCAATCGCTGCACTGATATTCCTTGTGCCGTTTTCAATTGCACTAGGTAAATACCCGCAACCAAGCTACTAACATCAACAGTAGTGTAGCTACCCAAATTAGTTGATTGAGCAAATACTGTTTCGCCCAAAAGGTTTATAATGGATAAGCCTTGAATTGGAGCGACACCGCCTACACTTACTGAAACCACCCCTGTTGTAGGGTTAGGATAAACTTTGAAAGCAGGGCCAGTAACATTGCTGATACCCACTGAAGGCCTGAACTCGTTAATTTGAACCGTACCATCGCTAAATAGGCTTACGGTATCGCCAAAATTGAAGAATAGCGTATCGCCAGCGGCATTTATCAAGTAATCGCCAGGGTACAATACTACTTGTTGGCAATCAGTTGCATTAAATGGACCCGTAACATTGCTATTCAACGAATCGCCGGTAGAGAAAACATAAGGATACGCTGTGCCATTTACCCAACGAGTTAGGTCAATAGTAACCACCAACGAATCGGTATTGCCGATTACAAAAGTATTCTGGCTAACGCCAACGCTATTGGGCTTAATAACCCCAAAAGTAATTTCGGGCAAGCGGCTGCGATAAGTAGCCAAAATGCCCCTCATTACCGCTATTTGACCATAACTAAACATATTCATGCACGAATCGGCACTGTAATCCATGTAGTTTTCAATCATGTTCGGGTAATCGGGCAAGAACGGGCAGGTTGGCGCACATTGGTTCAAAGTAAAATTGCACTGCTGCTGCGAGTTGTCGGATGCCTCTGGGGTATCCTTCACAAAATCGTCTTCGGTGCATGGGCCATCTCCCCAAATGTGGCGAAGGCCAAGGTAATGAGCCACCTCGTGCACGCAAGTTTTACCTTCGGCGGCAATGTTGTAGGCTGGGCTGGCCAAGGCTAACGGATTGTTAAAACCAAATACTTCATGGTAAATAACCACCCCTTGTAAGGAAGTATCAGCAGGCGTTGAACCTGCTGGCCAGTTGCTTAAGTTGCCTACTGGTGGGTAAGCATAGCCCAACACACCAAAGCCATTGAAAAGGTTACAAACCCAAATATTCAAATACCTATCGGTGGGCCAAGGGTCTTTACCACCTGTTGAGTTTTTCTTAACCTCATCGCCAAACGGAGAGAAACCAAAAAACGGTGGCGGATTGCCAACGGTGCGTGTAATGCCGGTGGTTGGGTTGCCATTAGGGTCGAGGGTTGCCAAGTAAAACTCAATGCCTGCATCGCCGGCAAAGGGTTTAAACTCGGCGCGAGTGTCCGAGGTATCGGCATTTTCGCGGCGGAAAGCCTTGTTCAATACTTCAATCTGGCTATAAACCAACGAGTCTGCCAAGTTTTCTGCAGCAGTGGTGTATACAATGTGTACCACTACTGGTATACGGTATATAGTATCCGCTGAGCGCGAACCATTACGTTTATCTTGTTGCTTGCTGTGGTTTTGCGCGGTTTTGATTACGTCGTCAAGCTTTTGCTTAGTACCAGGGTATTGCTGCTCCCAATGGTTTACAATATCAAACGAAGCGCAACGGTCATGCTGTTGGGCAAAAAGCATGAAAGGTGCCAACAACAGTAGGCCTAATATGGTAGTTCTCATTGGTGAGGATTGGTTTAAGGCTGGCTAAAATATTACAAAAAGCCGTCGTTGCCAAACACAATAGACGAAAGACCTATTTGTCAACGTAATATACAATGACCAAATGAACCTAAGAATTACTTTACCAATCTCAAAAAGTAAAACAGCAGGAAGCCCTTAACACTGTTCGGGCATACAAGAATAATACACCGCCATAAAGTGGCAGATACTGCCACCCAGCACAAACAGGTGCCAAATGGCGTGATTAAACGGTAGACGGTCCCATAAATAGAATACAGTACCGAGGGTATAACTAAGGCCACCAGCCACTAACAGCACCAACCCATTGAAAGGCAAGGTATGCAGCATAGGCTCGTATACAAATACGGCCATCCAGCCCATGGCCAAGTACAGTATAGTGGATAGCAAATTAAACCGGCCTACAAAAAACACTTTGAAAATAATACCCACAATTGTTATACCCCAAAGCACAAAAAACAAAGGTATACCGCCATGCTCTCTTAGCGTAATAAGCGCAAATGGCGTATAAGAACCTGCAATAAGCACGTAAATAGCTGCATGGTCGAAAATGCGCAAATACTGCTTCACTTTACCGGGCTTTGCAACGTGGTAAAGTGTTGACGCGCCATAAAGTATGGTAAGGCTCGCACCAAAAACCGCCAAACTGGATATTTGCCAAGCATTGCCGTTTTCGTAAGCCAACAAAACCAAGGTAAGCAGCCCTGCCACGCTCAGCAAAAAGCCAAGGCCATGGGTTAGGCTGTTCATTAACTCTTCTTTAAAGCTTTGTGCTACTGATGTTGGCTTTCCCAATTTGGAGAGATTTGTAATAATCAACTAAAGATAAAACGCTTTTTGCTGGCAAAGAGTTGCTCGCCGCTATTTTATTAAGTCGGTTAAGTAAGGGAATTATTGTTCGCCAACAGATTGTGGGCGGGCATTGTATATCCTGAACATAAAAAACTCGGCCAATTGCCTTGCTTTGTCTTTAGCCAAATCTACTTTATCGCCTATAAATTTTTCGTCGAGGGTGTTTATCCACAGGTTTAGCCATTGGCCAAAGTGGGCAGGCTCAATGTTATGCCCGTAGGCATAATCCAGCTTTATATGCTCCATGGGCGGGCGGCCTTTGTAGCCGGGTATGCCTAGCAAGTTGCCTTGCCAAAAATCGGTTAGCTTCTCCAAATGGCCCTCCCAATCGGTAATGGTTTCATTGAAAAAATGACCAATAAAGTCGTCTTGGCGCACTTTAGCGTAAAAACTGCGCACCAATAAGCTTACGTCCTCGCGGGTTTTTATTTCCCGTTTTTCTTGGGTTTCCATAATACAAAGGTACAAGCCCAACGGTCAAATGTGCGCTAAACTGACATTTATCATCTAAATTAGCGACCTATAAAAACTGATATGAGAAAAGGCCTATTGTTACTATTAAGCATTACCATGCTAGCATCATGTGCCAAAAAAGACGACCCCTATGCTGGTAGCCTTGCCTACGCCAACATAAGCCAGTGCTGCCGCACCGACGCCGTGTTTGAAATAAGCGGTACCGATACCTTTTACATACCCAACCTGTTTTTACCCGCCCGCGACAGCCAAGAAACAGAGTTTAACATATACAGCAACTTTACTGCCGAAATAAACAGTGCCGTGCTCGAAGGCACCGATACACTAAACGCCATCCACAACCTACCCATCGACTCAGGTTACATCAGTATTTGGAACGGTAAGAAAGACTCATTGGACTCCAAAGCTATAAACGGAGTATACACGTACTGGGTGCAGCTATTGCTCAGCAATGGCGATACGCTGGAGTATAATGGTTCGGTGTGCTTGCTCAAAGAGGCCGGCTACTGCCCGGGCAATGCCACTGCTTGCTATTTACCATCAAGGGTTTTTAGGCCCAACACGCCAAATACGTTGGATGATATTTGTAGGTAGGTAAGGGATAACGATTAACAGGCGGCGGTGTTTGACAATTGAGCAGCTGCTTTTGTTTTATAGCTTTTTATTTCCGCTAAAGCTCCGTCCCATAAACCTAAGCGCTTTTGCAGTGCCGTGTAAATAGCAACCTCAGCCTCTTGCCAATACTCTTCATTATCGCCACATAAAATTGAGGTCATTTCCATAGCCAGTTGGCTGTGGTGATCGCCATCTATTTCAATATGCCTATCAAGATAATACTTAAACAAAGCAACACGCTCTGGTAGCTTATTGCTCAGGTCATCTACTAATGCAATAAACATGCTTGGTATCAAATCTTCTCTGCCAAAAGTAAAAACAGCCGCATGCACGTGTGTTTTTTTACTCTCAATTACACTAAACGTATAATCAACAAAGTCTTTCACCGTTCGTCCACGGCACGAGTATCGATTTTGGAGCTGTTTTGGT
>CAIOSU010000503.1 GCA_903861055.1 uncultured bacterium | reverse complement strand
GGGTGTTTATGATGCCGTTTTACTACGGCAGCCGCGCCCGCTCTGTACCAGAGTACTTGGCCCTTCGCTTCGATGAAAAGACCCGCGGGTTCAATGCCGTTACGTTTGCGTTTATGACCATCTTCTCCTCCGGTATATCGCTATATGCGCTAGCCATGCTGCTGCAAGTGATATTGGGCTGGGATTTTAACCTCTCTATTCTTTTGGCGGCGGGCATTGTGATGGGCTATACCCTGCTGGGCGGCCTCACGAGTGCGGTGTATAACGAGGTGCTGCAGTTTTTTTTGATCGTATTGGGTATTGCGCCCGTGGTATTTATTGGCTTGCACGAGGTTGGCGGCTGGGAAGGCGTGGTAAAAAACGTGCCGCCCGTAATGACCCACTCTTGGCAGCACATGGATAATGCCGCCGACAACCCAATGGGCGTAAACATTTGGAGTATGGCCATGGGCTTGGGTTTTGTGCTCTCGTTCGGGTATTGGTGTACCGATTTTTTGGTGGTGCAGCGCGCCATGATAGCCCGCAGCATGAGCGCGGCACAGCGCACGCCATTGATAGCGGCCTTCCCCAAAATGCTGATGCCCTTTATCGTTATCCTGCCCGGTATACTCATTATCGCCTTGCAAAACATAGGCGCAGGCGTAGAGCTGCCCATAAAAGCCGATGGCACTACCGATTTCAACATGGCCTTGCCCACCCTTATTGGGCACTACTACCCTACCGGTTTGTTGGGTGTGGGCATTACGGCCTTATTGGCCTCGTTTATGTCGGGCATGGCGGGCAACGTTACAGCATTCAACACCGTGTTTACCTTTGATATATACCAAGCGTACTTCAATAAAAAGGGCAGCGATACGCATTACCTTACTGTGGGCAAGCTGGCCACGGTGTTCGGCATTGTGGCATCTATTGCTACGGCATACTTGGCTTCCACTTTCAATAACATTATGGACATGCTGCAACTGGTGTTCGGCTTTGTGAATGCGCCGCTGTTCGCCACGTTCTTCCTAGGTATGTTTTGGAAACGCACCACCGGCCACGCCGCCTTTTGGGGCTTAGTGGCAGGTACTGTGGGCGCGGCCCTTTGCCATGGGCTTACCGGTGCCGAAGACAAGGGTGCCTGGATTGCCAATCTATATGAGTTCCAATCGACCATGGCGCAGAGTTTTATGATTGCCATTGTATCATGGACGAGCTGTTTTGTAACCACTATAGTTATAAGCTTCTTTACCGCACCTAAGCCCGAAGCCGAACTACACGGCTTGGTATACAGTCTTACCCCGCGGCCAGTAGAAACCGAGAAGCACTGGTACAAACGCCCTATACCACTGGCTATATTGATACTGGCGTTGGTTATTTTACTCAACTTTATTTTCCGCTAACTATGGAACGCATCTCCGACCTTCGGTTTCTTATCGGCTCATTCTTCACCATCCTGGGCATCATCCTTATAGTTGTAGCTTTTACAGTAGTTACCAGCACGGCCTTCGGCAAAGAATTGAACCTATACTCCGGTGCGGCTATGCTGGCATTTGGATTATTGATGCTGTTGCTGTCTACTAGGAAGTAGGCGGCTTTGTTGCTTGCCCATAAAAAATCACCCCTCATCTCACTTTGGGTCAGAGGGGATGATATACTTCATAAATCTATAATCAAGAACTCATTCTCCCTTAAGCACCGCTTCAATCTTTTTCACGGCATGGTGATAGCTAGCTTTTAAAGCACCTTCGCTGGTGCCGAGGAGCCGGCTCATTTCTTCGTAGGGCATTTCGTCGTAGTAGCGCAGGGTAAATACTTCACGCTGCTTATCGGGCAAGGTTTCTATGGCCACCAAAAGCTTTTGCTGTATTTCTTCGGGGCTGGGACCCCCACTGCTGGTATCGGGGGCATCGTAGTGGTCGGGTAGTTGGTGCAGTTGCTTGCGCTGTTGCTGCTTTGTAAAAGTATGGCACTCGTTAAAAGCAATACGGAACAGCCAAGTATACAGCGAGGCATCGCCCCTAAAGTTATCTAAATAGCGCCAGGCCTTAATCAAGACCAACTGCAATACATCGTTGGTATCCTCATGGTTGTTGGTGTAGCGGTATATCTGGCGATAAAGCGGCTTGCTATACTCGTTTACAAGCATACCAAACGCAGCCTCACGTTGGGTGGGGTCATTAAAAGCTTCCAGTATGGCTTTTTCGTTTTCGTGCATTAGCCTCAGCTATGGCATTAGCTTACCTTAAAACCATGCCAAAAACCGGTGCTAAGCAATATAAGGCAGTACTATTTGCGGGCCAACGCGCGTTTAGCGGCTGCATATACATCGGCAGTATCAATACCATACTTGGTCATTAGTTGCTCTGGTGTGCCACTTTCGCCGAAAGTGTCATTCACGGCAACCATTTCCAATGGGCAAGGATTCTTGCGCGCCAGCAGTCCAGCTATGCTTTCACCAAGACCGCCTAGGTAATTATGTTCTTCGGCCGAAACAGCGCACCGGGTTTTGGCTACAGACTTTAGAATAGCTTCTTCATCTAAAGGTTTAATGGTGTGGATATTAATTAGCTCCACGCTCAAGCCTTCCGCTTCCAATTGCTGCGCGGCTTCAACGGCTTTCCATACCAAATGGCCAGTAGCAAATATGGTTACATCGGTACCTTCGTTAATAGTCCAAGCCTTACCAATTTCAAACTTTTGGTTGGCAGGGGTAAAAATAGGCACCTTTGGCCTACCAAAACGCAAGTAAACAGGGCCTACATATTCAGCAATTGCTAAAGTAGCGGCTTTGGTTTGGTTATAATCGCATGGGTTAATAACCACCATACCTGGCAGCATCTTCATCAAACCCAAGTCTTCTAATATCTGGTGGGTAGCGCCGTCTTCGCCAAGCGTAAGGCCCGCGTGAGAGGCACAAATTTTTACGTTCTTCTCAGAATAAGCTACCGATTGGCGAATTTGATCGTACACACGGCCGGTTGCAAAGTTGGCAAACGTGGCCGCAAAGGGTATTTTACCACCAATAGTTAGGCCAGCAGCAATGCCAATCATATTGGCTTCGGCTATGCCAATTTGGAAAAAGCGTTCAGGATATTTCTTTTGGAAGGCATCCATTTTCAAGGAACCCGTAAGGTCGGCACAAAGACCTACCACGTTAGGGTTTGTGTCACCTAATTCCAGCAGTCCGGCGCCAAAACCAGAGCGGGTATCATTATTGCCAGTAACTTCAATATCCTTAAGGGCCATAGCTTAAAACGGGTTTATATTTTGCGACTCGCCAGAACGAATTTCAATAATCGCGGTTTTGGTGGTGTGCATACTGCTATTATTCTTTAGCCGGTACACCAAGGTATAACTACCTGGTTGCAAAGCTATATTTTCCGTTCTAGTATCCGAAGCCAATTCCAATATCTTTTCAAGTTTACCATCCTTATTTGTAACAAAAAGGGCCCCTATTATTTCCGCCTTCTTAATCACGTTGAGCAACCCAGGCGCTGTAATGCTTATTTGTTGTGGCTTTGCTTGGCTCACATTTACACCATAATGGTATTGCCGTGGTAGGGTAAGCAGCTCCAAGTCGTAAGTGCCTTTAAGGTACTTTTCGCTAGTACCCAGGTTTTGCACATGTATTATCTGTTTGGTTTTACTATCGCGCACCACACACTTTAGGCGGTTTACCAGTCCTGGGTCGGTAAGGTTGCCTTGCACACTATAGTTTATAAGGCCTTGGGCGGCATTTATCTTTATTACGTTGTGCTCGTTGTGCTTCAGTATAATATTATCAAGCCTTATCTCGGGTATGGTGTGCAGCACTAGGTCGTAGTCGGTTACAGGATCAAGGTGTAGCGTGTCAGGCTGGTTTTTGGTGTTCAGGGTATGGTATAGGTTGTATTGCAACACGTGATGTTGGGCACTGTAAAACGACATGTTTATGTCCGTTTCAATCGGTTTTTTATACTCATCCAACAACTCCACTTGCAAGGTAGTTTGGTTCAATATTCGGTTCATTATCAAGTTCAACGAGCTCTTAAATGAGGTTTCGTCTTGCACGTTAAAATTGGTACCTACACAATCAAACACTTCACTCTCAAAATCTTGTATTCCAAACCCGATAACGAAGTGCTTCAATACAATACCATTGGTCTCCAGCATTTTGGCAATTTCGCAAGGGTCGCCCTCACAACTCTCAATGCCATCGGTCATCAAAATAATAATATGCCTACCCGGTAGTTTAGGAAAATCTCCAGCAGCTTTGGTAAGGCTATTACTAATTGGCGTAATGCCTTTGGGTTTTATCTGTGCCAGCTTGGTTTTAATGTACGATGCGCTATTGCGGCTAAAACCTACCTCAAGCCTAGTATCCTCGCAATTGCGCTGGGTAGGACTGTATAGGTGGCCATATACCCGTAGCGCCAATTCCAAATCGGGGTCGCCAGCTAAGCTATCTACTATCTCCGATAGTATTTTCTTAGCCGAGGCCCACTTACTCTCTTTACTGTTGGTGCCCCAAGTATTGGTCATGCTGCCCGATGCATCAAGTAAAAAAAGGATGCGCGTGCGTGGCTCGGGCTGTTGCTGCGCCTTTAGTGCCATTGGCAATGCCAACATGCACAATACCGCCATGGTTGCGACATAAAGCCACAGCTTTTTGGTTAGGGGTTGTATGTGGGCAGGGTTTTTCAAAGTGCCAATATAGTGGTTGAGCCTGATTGAATTTTAAACTTAGTTTGATCGGTATAGATGCTGAATTTCTTATGGTCCCAACGATAAACGATGGTGTATTCGCCAGGTAATAAATCGGTGTTTTCTTTGGCCCCAATGCGCTTAAAGTCGCGTACCATTTCCAGTTGTCCATTTATGGTTCTATATATGGCGGCTACGCCTTTCTTCTCGGTAATGGTTTGCAGGGTGCCGGGTCGGTCAATTACTATTTCCTTGGTTTTGCCTGCTACAACCTCCACTACCATGCTCATACGGGGCAGTGTAAGCACCTCAATACGGTAAGTGCCCGCCAAATATTTGGTCTCTGAGTTTACCAGCTGCTGGTATATAGTTGCCCCCTTTTCGTTACCAATCAATATGGGTATACCCAATGGGCTTTGGCCTCCTGCGTTGTCCTTAAACTTAAGCACCCCCTGTGCGCTGGGTTGGCTGATGATGTTGTGCAGGCCAGGCTCTAGTATAATGCCCTTTTTTACAAGCGGCGGTAACGTGTGCACGTACATATCATAGCTGCCCATAGGGTCTAGCTTTAAGGTATCGGGCAGGCCCTTGATATCGAGGCTGTGTATAAAGTTGTATAATAAAGCCCCATTGTGGTGGTCGTATAGGCTTATCGCTATATTGGTTTCTTTGGGCAGCCCACCTTCGTTAAGTAAATTGATTTGCACCGTGGTAAGGGTCAAAGAGCGGCTTACCACCGTATCCAGCACGCTCTTGAAATTGCTTTTGGTTGATGCATCAAAGTAAGTACCTAGGCAATCAAAATGTTTCCGGTCGTCGGGTTTTAGGCCCAAGCCTATAATGAAGGGCTTAACGGTAATGCGCCTATCGGCCAAAAACTGGGCCATGTCGCATAGATTGGCCCCGCACGTTTCCAAGCCATCGGTAATAAGAATAATGGAGTTTACAGAACCGGCTGTTACCGGAAAATCATCGACTGAGTTGCGAAGCGAATAAGCTATCGGAGTCCAACCTTGCGGCGTAATGCCAGCCAGTAGTGCCTTTATTTGTGCGGCATTTCGAGTGCCAAAGGGTACTTCCAACCTACTGTCTTGGCAGTTTTTTTGTTCCTTCGGATACAGGTGGCCAAACACCCTAAGGCCAATTTCAATACGCGGATTGGCTTGGTTTAGGCTATCTACTAACTGGCCCAACAACTGCTTCGAGGTTTCCCAGCGGTTTGCACCGTCAAAGCTCTCGTACATGCTGCCCGATGCATCGAGTACAAAAAGAATACGCTGTGTTTTGGGTTGGAATTTTTCTTGTTGGGCTAGTGCAAACTGGCCCACAAATAGCATTACCATAAGCATTACCGCCTTTGCGAAATCGCTAAGGCGGTGCGGTGTATGGCAAATGAATGGTGCTATAGGTTTCAACAATTACATTAAGGCTTGCTTACTAAAACTAAGGAAACATTACCAGACTTACCTAGTACCCCACGTTACTTCCCGTTTACGGGTTGGTATTAATAGTCTCCCAATGTTTCAGGCAATTGATCCAAAGCTTGTGCCAATTGCGCATCGCTGGGTGCTATACCGTGCCATTTGTTGCTGCCTTCCATAAAGTCGACACCTTTGCCCATCTCCGTTTTCATCAATATTACAATGGGTTTGCCCTGGCCGGTTAAGCGCTTCGCAGTATCTAACGTAGTAAGTAGCTGTTCTATTACATTGCCGTTGGTTTCTAATACCGTCCAACCGAAAGCTTCCCACTTAGCACGCAGGTTACCAAGGCTTAGTATCTCTTCAACGTGCCCGTCAATTTGTGCATCGTTGCAGTCAACGGCTGCTATTAGGTTATCAATTTTGTTGAAGGCAGCATACATGGCCGCTTCCCATATTTGCCCTTCTTGCAACTCGCCATCGCCGTGCAAGGTGTATATCAAGTGACTATCGCCATTCAATTTCTTCGCTTCAGCAGCACCAATGCCTACCGATAGGCCTTGGCCCAACGAGCCCGAAGCAATGCGCACACCTGGCAAGTGCTCTTTGGTGGTGGGGTGACCTTGCAGGCGGCTGTCCAAATGGCGGAATGTGGCCAACTCTTTTACTGGAAAATAACCGCTGCGTGCCAACACACTATACCATACTGGCGATATGTGCCCGTTGCTCAAAAAGAACAAATCTTCGCCAATACCGTCCATTGCAAACTTAGGGTTGTGGCGCAGGGAGTTGAAATAAAGGGCAACCAAGTAATCGGCACAGCCCAATGAGCCACCTGGGTGACCCGATTGAACGGCATGAACCATGCGTACAATGTCGCGCCTTACTTGGCTTGCGATTTCCTTCAATTCTGCTGCTGCTGCCATAACTTTTGCTGATGGGTTTTGATGCCCCAAAGATAGTTTTTTTGGTTGATGGGATGGAGGAATTGAAAATTCAAACTTGAAAATTCGAGATTGAAGAAGGTGAGTTTGGCATTTTGAAATTAATACAACCTATAAATTTATGGCACGACCATTTTTACTCTGCGCAGGCTCTGCCTACAAAGAGTGGGTAATACTTAAAACGCTTCGGTTACTTAGCGCCTATCACTATTTTTTTAGTGGCAACAATGCCATTACTGCCCGCAATGTTGAGCACATAAGTTCCCGCCGCCAATGGAGAAACCGAGAAGCTAAACTGATTGCTGCCAGCCTTTACTTCATCGCGAATGAAGGTTTTTACCAACTGCCCATTGATGTTATAAAGCGCTATTTCTACCCACTTATCCTCAGGACTTTCGAAATCGATGTACACCATATCCGATGCGGGGTTGGGGTAGGCTTTTACTTGCGCCGGGGCATCTACCTCGTTCACCGAAACCGCGCTGGTATTGTCAGGGCTGGTAAGCTCGGCCAGCCACGTAAGGTTCAGGTTGCGGTTGCTGGGTATGGGGCTGCTGCGGAACTCGCCATAATAGCCCGAAATCCAAACCGTGCCCGGTTGGTCGTACTTGGGTTGGTTGCCGCTGTAGTCGCCCCAACGTTGGTTGGCACCGCCGCCGCGATTTATGCGCGAAGTACCCAACTTCACGGTCAATCTATCCGAATATTCACCCGTATTGCCATTATAAAACACCGACGAAATGCCCGGGAAAGTATCCTCCGAAACATAGTTGAAGCTAATAATGGCCTCATCGTCGTAGCGGTATTTGCCTGTGTAGCTTATGGCTGGGTAGCCAAACTCCAAATCGCGCTGCCCGATGATATGCCCCGTGCAAACAAACGAATTATCCCACACTACTATACGGCCGTGGTATACGCCGCTTCGGGCACTATCGGGCAATACGGTATTGCCCACAAAATGTATAATCCCTTCCTCAATATAACCATCCAATACCCGACAATCATTGGTTTGCAAAAAGGTACCTCCAGGCTGTCTGGCATCAGGTGGTACGCCGTAGGGTAGGTCGGTTCTAGTTACATTTACTTGTACCGTAGTGTTTGGGTCGTTGTAGCGTCCCGTTACCTTTAGCACAAAAAAGGTATCGTTTACAATATCAAAGTTCCTATCCGACACCAAGTAAAAAGCAGGGCCTTGGGTGGTGCTACCACCTTGTATAGGGCAAAGGTTGCGTATAGGTTTGCTGTTGTAGCGTATGTTGGTATAAAACTTAAACCGCAACGAATCGCCTTGATAGCCCGATGCTTTATCAAACTGCCAAATAAGGCTCTCCTTAAACAAGAACTTCCAGCTATCGTTGCCACCAATGGTATCGTTTATCAAGGCATTGCCAGTAAGTATAAACTCGTCATCGGTAATGGCAATCATCGGGTAGTCGGTCCAAGTTAGGCCATCGAGCATGTTTCCGGGTATGCTGTATAGGTTCCAATCGTCCAGCGGGTTGTTGGTTTGCGAGAACGCTAGCACTATGTTGCTGGTGGCATAAGTATTACCACTAAGCCATACCATAATAAAACGGTCTTGCTTAGGGTCGTAAGCAGCGCGTGGGTCGTACATACCAGCGGTTATGCCCAAGGTATCGGCAAAGTCATCAAGCGAAATGGTCAATAGCAACGAGTCGCCAATAACGTCGTACATCGATATGTTGGAGTTGATAACCGAAATCAACTTGCCGCCGTTTGATATGGCCATGTCGTTGTCGTTGGGCGCTCCGCCCGGGGCATTACCGTCAAAGTTTTGGCCCAAAATAGGTTGGTCGGTCACACTTTTGTTGGTGCCGTTAGTAAGGGTGGTAGCTCCTACGCCAGTTGGCTTTACATTTTGTTTTTGGCGCAGCAAAAACGACTGGTAGCTGCTACCGCCAGGGGCAGGCGTCGCCAAGTTTTGGAGGCTAGGATTCCAATGCTGGGTAATGTTGCGCGGGCTTATGATTACGGGCGGTGCAATGGCCTTTATTTCCGACTCTTCGTAACTAAAACCTTGGCCAAAAGCTTGGCTAACAAACAAAGTGGCCATTGAAACAAGTAAATATCTGAGCATAATCAAAGCTATTAATTCTTGGGTGAACGGTATTGTAATAATAAGGAATTAAGGCGTTTGTGGCAAATGAAAGCGTGATTCTGCGTGGATAGTATAATTCGTGCCTAACTAACGGACAAAAGAAAAGGAGCTTGCTTTGCATACGGTTTAATGTGTATATTGTTGTTCCCTGCCCCCGAGACGAGTTAATAGTAAGTATGGCACTGGCGTCCCCGCCTGAGGCGGGGAAATATACTGGCGTCTAAAGGCGGTGTCCGTCACATCCTCCTCAAAAGAAGACGAGGACGAGGGGGTGCACCCTTTCTCGCCTGAGGCGAGACTCAGGATGACATGCCCTTCGATCTCGTTTTAAACTAGACAGCGTCACACGCGATTTGATTGCCACATGACTAAATAGTTAAGCCCATAACAACTAGACACTTTTTTATTACTTTAGGCGGAAATATCCTCCCCATGCTCCGCTCGCTTAGTTGGCTTGTATTATTGGCCCTGCCTTGTTTCGTTTTCGGCCAATCTTCCCTGTCGCGCTCGCTTACCTTGCCAGTAACAAATGTTGCTGCCATCGATTCGGCATTTCTACAACTACAAACCAATAATATCGAAGTCCGCAAAGACTCGATATTGAACGAGCAACTGCTCGATTTGGTGCGCATAAAAGAGGCCGATAGTGTGCTTACCAAGCGCACCCAACGCCATCGCTCGGGTTTTGGCTGGCTGTTGGCGCCCTTCGGTATTCATTGGCGCGCCATTACCATGAACCGCGTTAAATACGTGGGCACAGCTAAAAGAGACATTGGCAACCCCGCCAAGCCCGAGTATACAGAGTATGACATAAATATTGACGTGATGGCGCACACCCCAAAGTATATGGCTTTGGTATGGCAGGGCCAACAGCGCCAAAAAGAGGTAAACAAGAAAAACCTGCGCGGCCAAGACCCCAACAAACCACCGTTTATTGAGCCTACGCTAGAGACCGCACAATACTACCGCATACACTGCGAGCTAACGCCGCCCAACCAATACCGTGACCAAATTACGGAGCTGTTTTACCCCGTTACCGGTCACAAGGGCTTTGCAGGGCACTATAACTTTGGCGAACCCCGTCCTACCCTAGGCGTGTATGGCCCGTTTGTGCTCGATTGTAACCATAATTGCCACATCGAAATACACCCGTACGATTGGTTGTGGTGGTTGGATGTGAACCCTGCCAAGGATAGCCTAGCCAACGAAAAGCGTTGGCTGGTGGGTTTGCAGCGCGAGGGTAGCAACCGTTTCCGTAATTGGGCCACCAGCCCACGGGTGGGGCTGGTAGCGGTGCCGTTTCTGTTTGCTATTGATAAGGCCAACCCCACTATATTGATTGAACACTTAGTGCACAACGATTTTGTGCCCGAAGCCTTACAAACCTTACCCGAGCTGCCTGCCGATGCCTTGGATATGAACTTTACGGAAATGACTGTTAACCTCACCAACGAGCTAAAAGAGGATAAAAACCTCACCATCCGCACCAACCAACCCATAGATAGCGAAGGCCTGCGCATGTGGCTCTCGGAAGTTGAAACCGATGGGCAATGGATAAAAGGCTATATTAACATAGCCGTGTCGGTAAAGGATTTGTATACCGCGCGGGTAACGGTGCGATAAGTTTGGTTGTACCACGATTCTTAAAAAATTTCGCATAAACCCTACATTCACCAAATGCAAGGATTAATTTTAACCTTTGTATAGGCTAAGTGTTACACTTGGCAGAATGTAGCGTATGACCAACAGGACAGATTTTTTGGTAATTGGCTCCGGCATTGCGGGCCTTACCTTCGCGGTGAAAACCGCCGAGCGTTTCCCCAACCGCAAAGTAACCATTATAACCAAGGCCGACGAGGATGAGAGCAACACCAAGTATGCCCAAGGGGGCGTGGCGGCGGTCTGGAATTTTGATGACGATAGCTTTGATAAACATGTAGCCGATACCTTAGATGCAGGCGATGGACTATGCAATTTGGAGGTGGTTGAGGCGGTAGTAAAAGAGGGCCCACAGCGCATTCGCGAGATAATAGAGTGGGGCGCGCAGTTTGATAAAAACGATAGTGGTGAGTATCACTTGGGCAAAGAGGGCGGGCACACTGCCAACCGTATACTGCACTTTAAAGATGCTACCGGCAAAGAGATTGAGCGAGCCCTTATTAATCATGCTCATTCGCTGCCAAACATTGAGATACTAACGCACCACTACGTTATCGACATCATTACACAGCACCATTTGGGCGGTGCCATTACCAGGGTTACACCGGGCATAACCTGCTATGGCGTATATGTGCTGAACCTAGAGACCAACCGCACCGAAAAAATATTAAGCTGTATAGCCATGATGGCTACTGGTGGGGCAGGGCAGGTGTATAAGAGCACCACCAACCCACGTATTGCCACTGGCGATGGTATAGCCATGATTTACCGCGCCAAGGGCCGCGTAATGGACATGGAGTTTATCCAGTTTCACCCAACATCATTGTACAACCCCGGCGAGAGCCCATCGTTTTTGATAAGTGAGGCCGTGCGTGGCGATGGAGCCATATTGCGCCTAGCCAATGGAGAGGAGTTTATGCATGACTACGACGCGCGCGGCTCGCTAGCGCCCCGCGATATTGTGGCCCGTGCGATTGATAACGAGATGAAAAAAGCGGGCGAAGACCACCTGTACCTTGACTGCACGCACATGGACAAGGAGGCTTTTATCCACCATTTTCCCAATATTTACGAAAAGTGCGCTAGCATTGGTATTCACGTTGAAAAGGACATGATACCCGTAGTGCCGGCCGCTCACTATACCTGCGGCGGTATATTGGTAGATATGAAAGGACAGAGTAGCATTAACAATCTATATGCTTGCGGCGAGTGCTCTGCTACTGGCTTGCATGGCGCCAATCGTTTGGCTAGTAATTCATTGCTAGAGGCTATGGTGTATGCCCACCGCATATTTGAGGATGCCGCCAAACGCATTGATAGTTGCCACTTTGAGGAGCGAATACCCGACTGGGATGCCGCAGGCACTAGCGAGCCGCAAGAGTTGGTGTTGATTTCGCAGAGCCGAAAAGAGCTTCAAGAGATCATGAGCAACTACGTGGGCATTGTGCGTAGCGATGTGCGCCTAGAGCGGGCCTTGGTGCGTTTGAACATGTTGCATAAAGAAACTGAGGAGCTTTACGAAAAAACCATCCTCAGCCCACAATTGTGCGAGCTGCGCAATATGATTACTATTGGTTATCTTATTACCAAAAGTTCTGCCATCCGCAAAGAGAGCCGCGGCCTCCATTTCACCACCGACTACCCCGAGAAAAAAGCTTGGGCCGAGGATACGGTGTTGTAAGTTGTAAGAAAGTTAGGCGTGTGAAGGAGTGCTTTTTTTGAACTTTAAGCCCTATCTTAGGGTATAAGTAATAAAGACTTAGTACTATGTATTCAAAGGCCTCCATAATAAAAATGGTAAACAGTATTGATGATGAGCGGTTTTTGCAAGCTGTTGAAGCGATGCTAGAAACCTATCAGCAAAACAATGCCGTTACTTATACAGTAGTCGGTGAGCCGCTGAATACAGAACAATACCGCAAGCACATCCAGCAAATCATTAAGGAAATAGAAGCAGGCGAAACTATTTCGCACGAGGATTTGAAAAAGGAGTCTGAAACGTGGTAATTGATGAAACTGAGGTGGTCAAAAAGGGCAAGAAATTCCTTAAAGGATATTGTAAAGTATATAGGTAAAGACTACCCATTAATAGCGACAAAAGTACGGCTACGAATCATTGATACTGCCGAATCCATTTTGCCAAATCCCGAGAAATTTGCAATAGAGGAAGCGCTAAGGGAGGACGGAAATATCCGTTTTAAATCAGTTTGGAGCTATAAGGTTGTTTATCTAGTAATGAAAAACCAAGTAGTAATTTTGGATGTCTTCGACTCTCGTCAAGACCCTGAAAAGATGAGGGAGTTGCTGGAAGAGTAGCCAGCTACACCATCCGAAAAGAGAGCCGCGGCCTCCACTTCACCACCGACTACCCCGAGAAAAAAGCTTGGGCCGAG
>CAIOSU010000502.1 GCA_903861055.1 uncultured bacterium | reverse complement strand
TGCCCTCAAAACAAAAGATATACCTTATTTGAGGCGCAAACTGGGTATAGTTTTCCAAGATTTCCAGCTGCTTACTGATAGAAGTGTTACCGACAACTTGACGTTTGTAATGAAGGCCACTGGCTGGAGCGACGAAAGAAAAATGAGCCAAAAGGCCGACGAAGTGCTGAGCAAGGTGGGCTTGCAAACCAAAGGGTTTAGATTTCCTCACGAGCTTTCGGGTGGCGAGCAACAGCGCGTATCAATAGCCAGGGCTTTGCTCAATGACCCTGAGTTGATTTTGGCGGATGAGCCTACCGGAAACCTTGACCCAGATACCAGCGACGACATCATGCAACTACTTATTATGCTCAACAAAGAGCTTAATACGGCAGTGCTTATGGCGACACATAATTACCACATTATCGAGAAATTCCCGTCGCGAATTATTAGGTGCAGTAATGGCACCATAAAGGATGAAGAGCACATGAGTATTTAACTCGGCAAGCGCTAATAATAAATTTATGCTACCGAAATCGCGGGCCAAACTAATTGCATTAGATGCCTGGCATTAGCAGCATTTGAGTAGTTAGCCTCGAGCACGGCTATTCTTTTGTCTAACTCGGTTTGCGTAAACTCTTGGTCGAACAGGTTTTTGATGGCGGCTTTCATTTCATCTGCCGAGTCGCAAACAACGCAAAGGCTTTCTAGCCCAGTGTTTTCAATCATCGGTTTGTTTACCACACAAAAACGCCCGTTGAACAGGGCATTTATTAGCTTCAGCTTTACACCAGTTGCTTGAAAAGTTGGCAAAACATTGATATGCGCATTGCCAATAAGCGAGGCCATTGTAGTATCATCGGGGCTGGCAAATAGCTCGAAATTAGGTCTTGTTTTTACTTCCAGCTGTAGCATATTCGATGGCTTGCTGCCGGCTATTTTTAACCGATGCCCAATATTGTCGAATATTTTACGCGTAAGGTATATAGCTGCTTGGTTGTTTTCTTGCACACTTAGGTTGCCATGGTACAGGGCATAATCGCCATGCCCAACTTTACTGCCTACTGCTGTATTGTGATGGAAGGCTGGGAGGTGGGCTACATTTTTAAAACGCTCGCCTAAGTATTCTGTATCGCTTGCTGATATGCCTACAATCAAATTAGCATCGCGCAACACTTCCTCGTACTCTTTAAGCTTTTTCGACTCAGCATAAAAGTAAAACTTGCGAAAGAAATTGCGCTCCGCTTTGCCCAAGCTATTGTAGTAGTCCCATTCAATGTTGTGCATGCGCACTATCTTAAATCGGTTGCGAATAGAAGGATGGCTTAAGTAGAAGCAGGTGTGCAGCCCTTCGAAAAGGATTGGGTAATCGTCGACAATCAAGGTTGATAGCAAGCTATCTGATTGTCTTGAACCTACAATATAGGGCACCCTGCTATAAATGGCTTGGTAAAATTTTTGACGAGGGTAATAATACACCTTCTCGCAGAGTTCGTTCAGTTTTTCGGCCTCCTCCCGTCCATAGTGAAACGTATGAAGGTGTACCTTAACGCCAAGGTCGTGAAGTGCTTTTATCTTGTAAAACACATCAATTACCCCTCCGTAGTTTGGCGGATAAGGTACGTTGAAAGATACTATATGAATGTGCTTAACTTCTGATGTCACGATACAATGTTAACAATTTCTGCGCTTCTAATTGCCAAGTAAAGTTCTTTTTAACTTGATGGCATTCGTTTACTAAGGCATTGTACTTTGGCTTGTCAAGCTGTAATGTATTTACAGCATTAACAATTGCTTCGGGGGAGAGTTCCATAAGTAAAATAGCTACCGGATATTTTTCGACCAAACTTCGGTATTCAGGGAAGTCCATATGCAAAGCAGGTACTTCAGCTTGAATGTAGTCAAAGCATTTATTGGCCAGAGAGTAGTAATAGCTCAAGCCCATGTTCTCAAGTAAGTTAAGCCCAAGCCAAGCACCGGCGGTAAGTTCGGGCAGGTCGGCTGGCTGTACAAAGCCCAAAAACTCCACTTTATCATCCACTCCAAGCGATTTTGCCATCTCTCTTAACTCGCTCGACAAATCGCCTTCACCGGCAATTTTTAGTTTCAAATCAATTTCCTGCATTGCCATAAGCAAGGCCTCAAGACCACGCCCTTTGTTTAAGGCGCCTTGATAAAGTAAATAGCCCGTTTCGGGTGGCTTACAAATCGATATTGTTTCGTCAGGTGCGTTCCGTATGCTATAGAACGGAGTGTGGTATCGTGTGACAAAAATCTCAGCCAATGCTGGGCCAACAGTATAGGCCAAATCAGCTTTTGGTATAAACACTTTGGCTACCCATTCCCAAACTTTTTTAACCATTGGGCGATGCACTACTTCTGGCACTTCGCTGAAGTATTCGTGGGCATCGTATATGCGTTTCCAGCCTTTCCATTTTCCAACTACAAAACAGGGCACAATGGTATCAAGATCAATCGCGCAAACCATATCTGCCTTTTGCCAAAGCAAATACCACCATAATCTAATATTGAACTCAAGGTAAAACAACTTACCCTTGTTGAACCAACACCTCAGCCTATGTTGCCGGAATGGCTCAGTGCACAAAGGCTTGGAGTTTGGCAACTCGCGGCCAACCAACGTTACCGCATAGCCATTGGTGGCCAGCGTGCGGCAAATGCGCTGCATACGGCGGTCGAAAGTGAGATCGTTGGTTACGGTGGCTATGAGGTGTTTCACTTTAGCCAAGTTAACTGGTTATCGTCAGTAAGCGAAATTTGCCCAAGCTCAATCAAATGCCTTATGGCCGTTAATACGCTGTCGGGGTTATAATCGGCCAAAAGTTGTACCACATTGGTGCTGCTCAATGGGCCGTTTTGCAGTGCATTGTGCAAGGCGGTTATAATGGCCTCGCTGTTATCGGTGTTTTTGGGCCCTTCTTTGCATATATCGCAGTGTTCACAGGGCTCCGAAACTGTTTCGCCAAAATAGCTCAGCATGTATTGGCTTCGGCACTGTTGTTGGTTTAAGGCATAGCCCAATATGGCTTTTAGTTGTTCTTCAAATACCGTTTTGCGCTCTAATACAAATCGCTTGTCAATTTTCAGGTACTTGGGGTTTTCGCGAGCTTTTAGGTAGGTTACCTGTGGCTGTTCGGTTTGGGGCAAATAGTCAATCAAACCCGCTTTTTTCAGGAAACTCAAGTAGTTCTGGATATCTTTTAAGCTCAACCCCGCTTTTTGAGACAACTCACTTTCTTTAAAAGTGGTGTATTCTTCAAACAAGCCTGGGTAAGAGCGCAGTAGCAGTTTTATAAACGGGTCGAACTTTCGGTTTGCTATCTGAAACTTATACAATTCCTCTTTATCGGTTACAAACTTCAATCGGCTTGGCATATAAACTGCTTCAGAGAGGGTTAACAGCCCATGTTGCTCCAATATTTTAAGTGCACCAAATGTTTTGGGTGGGTCTAGGTTAAAGTTTTTGATGAATTGGGTAGTATCAATCAAAAAACTTTCGCCTTCGCCGGCACCCACTGCCAGTTGCAAATAGTTGCCTAAGGCATTATACACATTCACTATTTCTTCAGGCGAAGGGAAATTGTTTTCCAGCCGATAATTTATCTCGTCTTCGTTTAGTTGGTTGTATAGCAATAGCGCAAATGAGTGCTTTCCATCTCTGCCCGCACGGCCGGCCTCTTGGTAATATGATTCAACGTTTTCGGGCAAATCAATATGGATTACAGTTCTTACATCGGGTTTATCTATGCCCATACCAAAGGCATTGGTGCACACCATTACCCTAACCTTGTTTTGTATCCACTCTTCTTGTCGGCGGCTACGCAACTCATGGCTTAGGCCTGCATGGTAAAAGCTGCTTTTAATACCTTTTTTGCCCAATAAATCCGCTACTTCCTGCGTTTTGCGCCTGCTGCGCACGTATATTATGGCGCAACCGGGCACGCTTTTTAACGCTTGCATTACTTTGCCCAACTTATCGTCGGTTCGGCGCACTACAAACGATATGTTTGGGCGGGCAAAACTGGCCTGAAATACCTTTTGGTTTTCGAACTCCAATCTGAGTTGTATATCTTCCTTTACCTTGGGTGTGGCAGTAGCGGTAAGGGCAATAATGGGCACATTGGGTATTAATGGCTTTATGTTGGCAATATTGAGGTATGCTGGCCTAAAATCATAGCCCCATTGGCTTATGCAGTGTGCCTCGTCAATGGCCAATAGGTTTACCTTCATTTTGGCAATGCGTGCCAGCAGTATTTCGCTTGATAAACGTTCTGGAGAAAGATATAAAAACTTGAAGTTGCCATACACGGCATTGTCAAAAGTATGGTCAATTTCTTCCCTAGTCATGCCGGCATGCACCGCAAGCGCTTTTATGCCCCTTTTTTTTAAGTTGGCTATCTGGTCCTTCATTAGGGCAATAAGGGGCGTAACCACTATGCAAATGCCCGGCAAGGCCATTGCCGGCACTTGGTAGCACAACGATTTGCCGCCACCGGTTGGCAATATGGCCAATGTGTCATGCCCATCTATAACTGATTGGATGATATCCTCCTGCAGCGGGCGGAACTCTTTGTAGTGCCAGTATTGCTCTAGTATACCCTTCAGGTTGTGCATGGATGCTAAATTACGTATAGCTGCGGGCAACAAAAAACCCATAGCCGCAGCCATGGGTTTTTTGCTGTATTATAAAGGGGGATACAAGAAATTAATTAATAATTTTTTGGGAAAATCGGCATATCATGTATCCCCCCCAATAAGTAATTAGGCATTTACTCTAAGCCTTGAATTGAGCGCTACAAGATAGTCTCGCAACGAACGGTCGACTTGTAATTTGAAAAGGTTGTTTTCGTCAACCACCATTTGCACATCGTCCAATAGATAAAGCTCCTCTATGAAGCAGTCCGTTGATTCTGCACCAAATTGCATTTCATGCCCAGCGTATAGTTCTTTCAAAAACCGGGTAACCAAGCCAGTCAGCTTATCTGATTTTGAGACTGTGTGTGTAACATCAATGCCACCAATAAATAGTTGCACCTCTTTGTTTACGGTATAGTTTAAGTCTAAATATACCAGAGGTGCTTTGGTTTCGCTTGTATGGGCTGGCACCTCAATGGTTTGCAAGCTTGCCAAGGCACCGCCATGCTTTTTGAGGTTATCGGCTCTCAGTTGTATGTTTTTGTAGTGAGTTGGTTCGGCAATCAATTGCCTCACCAGCGAGCGGGTCCAAAAGTTCAATTGTTTTGCTTCATCAGCATTGGCGTAGTATGTTGCATAATCATTGTTGGTGCTGCAAGGCAATATATTCAAGATAAAGTGTTTCTTGTAATCTCGGGTTATTATCCTCTTCATAGCCTTAGTTTTTTTACGAACCATGTT
>CAIOSU010000501.1 GCA_903861055.1 uncultured bacterium | reverse complement strand
GCCTCATTAAACCTGAGCAAACCAGCGGTGCTGGTGGCGCAGGTGGCGGTGCAGCTGCACCTGCTGGTCCTCGCCGCGATGGCGGTGGCGGTGTTGGTAGGCCGTTGCCACAAAATAGGTCGGGTGCTGGAAGGCCAAACGACCGCAGGCCTGGTGCTGGTGGCGGAACTGGACGTCCATCTATTTCTACAGCACAAGATGGACCAAAAGAGGTTTCTGAAAAAGAGATACAAGAAAAAATCAAATCAACACTTGCCAAACTTGGCGGTGCGAGCGGCTCAAAAGGCAAAGCCCGTGCTAAAATGAAACGCGCTAAGCGTGAAGCCAATGAGGTAGAGGATGATGGCTCAATGGACAACATACTAGAGGTAACAGAGTTTATCTCAGTAAGCGAGTTGGCCAGCCTAATGGACGTTACACCTACAGAGGTTATCAGTAAGTGTATGCAGTTGGGTGTTATCGTTTCCATCAACCAACGTTTGGATGCGGAAGTGATAGAATTGGTAGCCAGTGAGTTTGGCCTTGAAGTGAAGTTTACCGACCTAACGGATGGCGATGAAGACGATGAGGAAGAGGACTTTGATGATGAAGACGAAGCTGTAGAGCGCGCGCCAATCGTTACGGTTATGGGTCACGTGGATCATGGTAAAACATCATTGCTCGATTTTATCCGTAAAGCTAAACAGGTTGATAGTGAGGCCGGCGGTATTACTCAGCACATAGGTGCCTACAACGTAACTACCGACAGCGGAAAAGAAGTTGTGTTCTTAGATACACCGGGTCACGAAGCCTTTACTGCGATGCGTGCCCGTGGTGCCAAAGTAACCGACGTAGCTGTAATTGTAATAGCTGCGGACGACCAAGTGATGCCACAAACCAAGGAGGCTATTAGCCACGCTCAGGCGGCTGGCGTTCCTATGGTGTTTGCCATCAATAAGATTGATAAAGATGGCTCACTGCCAGAAAAAATTAAGGAACAATTGGCCAGCATGAATTTGTTGGTTGAAGATTGGGGTGGTAAGTACCAGAGTCAAGAGATTTCGGCGAAGAAAGGATTGAACATCGACAAGCTGTTGGAGAAAATCCTTTTAGAGTCTGATTTGTTGGAACTGAAAGCCAATCCAGAACGCCCTGCTGTGGGTACTGTTATTGAGGCATCGTTGGATAAGGGCCGTGGTTATGTTACCACTGTGCTTATAAGCAACGGTACTTTGAAAGTAGGCGATATGCTTGTGGCGGGCAACAACTATGGTAAAGTAAAAGCCATGTTCAATGGTGAAGGTGCCCGTGTGAAAGCATCTGGCCCATCAACTGCCGTGCAGATATTGGGCTTGAACGGTGCACCAACCGCTGGCGATAAAATAAAGGTTTACGAAGAAGAGAGCGAAGCGAAAGCGGTAACTACCAAACGCCAGCAGATTATTCGCGAACAAGGATTACGTACCAAGAAACACATTACCCTTGCCGAGATTGGACGTCGTTTGGCATTGGGTACCTTTAAGGAGCTTAACATCATCATCCGTGGCGACGTGGATGGTTCGGTTGAGGCCTTGAAAGATAGCTTGTTGAAACTAAGTACCGAAGAAATACAAGTAAACGTAATATTCAGTGGTGTAGGTGCCATTACCGAAACCGATATTATGTTGGCCTCTGCATCTGATGCCATTATCATCGGCTTCCAGGTTCGTCCATCGTTGAGCGCTCGCAAACTTGCTGAGCGTGAGAACATCGATTTGCGCTTGTACTCCATCATCTACGATGCAATTGAAGAGGTTAAAACGGCCATGGAAGGTATGTTGGAACCTAAGATTGAGGAGACTATTACTGGTATGGCTGAAGTTGGCGAGGTATTCAAAATCACGAAAGTGGGTACAGTTGCCGGTAGCACGGTTATAGAGGGTAAAGTTTACCGCACCAGCAAAATACGGGTAATACGCGATGGTATTGTGGTGCACTCAGGTAGTTTGTCATCGCTTAAGCGTTTCAAAGACGATGCGAAAGAGGTGTATAGTGGACAAGAGTGTGGTATCAGTATCAAAAACTATAGCGATATACACAAAGGCGACTTTATTGAGGCCTACACCGAAACGGAGGTTAAACGTAAGTTGTAAGTTAGTTAATTGGTTGATTTGTTAACTGGTTAATTAGTAAATATAAACGCAGCACTTGAATAGGTGCTGCGTTTTTTTGTGCCTGAAAGGTCGTCATTGCGAAAGCCTGACATAATTAACAAACAACTGATGACCGTAATAGGCTTGAAGCAATCTGCTGCCACGGAGCATGATTTCTGGATACAAATACCTATGCACTTGTAATGTTCACTTGGTACTCACTTGTTTACCAATTTACCGCATCGGTAGGGGGATTGCTTCAAGCCCATAGATGCGCAGTAGTTGGGCTGCAAACCACGGGCTTTCGCAATGACGGTTTATTTTACAAAAACGTCAACTCATGGTATTGGTCCAACATCCATCCAGTCAGGCTATAGCGGGTTTTGTGGGCCAGTAGCACTTCATGCTCCATAACATCGGCCCTGAAACATGCTAATCGACCCGCAAGGGGCTCAATATCTAGTGCAGTCTCGGTTCCATCTTCATTAGGGATAAAGAAACGCAATTCGCCGCCGTTACCGGGCACCCAATCGGTATTGAGGTAGCACACAAACGATATGCGGCGGTGGTCTGTAGATTTGAATTGGTCTAGGTGGCGCGCATAGCGGCTGCCAGCAGGGTAGTAGGTAAAGTGCGTTTCAAAGTCCTTAAGGCCCAGAAAACATACACGGTTAAGAGTTTGCATCATTTGGCCCACCCGGCTCAGAAATACTTGGGTAGGCGGTAGAGCCTCTTTAGGTTCAATCCAACGGATATAATCACCACGAATGTCGTGTAGCTGTTTGTAGTCAGCGCCGCTGCCCACGCCCGCTTTCTGAAACTCACCTCCCTCGCGACGCGAGTTCAGCACCTCCAGTATCTCGGCAACTTCGGTTTTCGATAAAAAATCGTCGAGAATGGCAAAACCCTTCTCGGCCACCTCAATGGCAATTTGCTCGTAGGGTAGGGTATCTTTGTTGGTCAAGGTGGGGTAAATTGAACTGCAAAGATATGCACCAAAGATATTACTCAGCGGCAATAATTAAAGCAGCCTCCTCCGCTTCATTTCCTTGGTAAGGATGCTCAGCTCGCGGCTGGTTTGGCCCTCTACACTGCTGTTTTCTTGTGCGCGGCGCACCAAGTAGGGGATTACTTCCTTTACTGGCCCAAAAGGAATCAATTTGGCGCTGGTATAGCCCTCTTTGGCTAGGTTGAAGGTAATGTGCTCGCCCATGCCGTAAAGCTGCGCAAAGAACATGTATTTGTCGTTTTTGGGCAAACCACGGGCCACAATCTGCTCGGCTAAATATTTGCAGCTATCCTCGTTGTGAGTAGCGGCGCAAAAGGCTATTCCTTTGCCAAATCTATCAAGGCAATAATCCAACCCAGCATTAAAGTCCTTATCTACTGCATCTTTATCTACATGTATCGGCGAAGGGTATCCCAATTCGGCAGCACGCTCGCGCTCTTTCTCCATGTACGCACCGCGAACCAATTTGGCACCCAATACATAACCTTGTTTTTGTGCTTTTTCGTAGTCCTCTTTCAATTTACCCAAGCGGCTGGTGGCGTATAGTTGGTAAGTGTTGTAAACAATGGCTTTCTCTTTATTGTAATGGGCCATCATTTCCTCAATCAAGCTATCCAATGGGTCTTGTATCCATGTTTCTTCGGCATCAAACAAAATGCCCGTGCTAGCATCTTCTGCCGCTGCGCAAAGTTTGTGTAGCCGGTCCTTCAACCGCTCATACTCTTTTTGTTCGCTTTGCAGCAACACGTCGCCGCGGTGCACGCGCTCTAGCAGTGAGAATTTGCCCAGACCTGTTACCTTGGCACTTATCATTTTCACGTTGGGGTTGTTTTTTACATACCGCAACATTTCTAATTTGTGGGCCAAGGTATCGTCAAAGGCGCGCTCGGTGGTTTTGCCCTCAATGGCATAATCCAGAATGCCAAATACACCCGATTTGCCCAACCGGTTTACCGTGTTTTCCGTTTCGCGAAGCGTAACACCGCCTACAAACTGACCAAAAATAGTAGGTTTGGCAAATAGGCCAACTGGTAAGTGCCACTTCAAGCCCCATTGTGCCAAGCGTCCGCCCAAATTGACCAAGCTATTGAACTGAAAAAATTGAAAAATGTAATACGATTTGCGCAGTTTGGCGTTGCTAACATTCGTAAAGGCTATTTCGGTATCCTCAAAGTTGAGCATGGTATGGAGTGAGTTACTGGTTATTGGCTAACTGGTTGATTAGTGAGTCGGTTATTAAACCAATTAAACCCTAATCATGTTCATCATTTGGGTAATAAACATCAATTACCTAGCCAAGCAATCAAATTCGATGTAAATTTACAATGGTTTAAGTTAGCAGTTGACAAGTAATTGTAAATCGCAATGCCAGTTACCCATTAACCCTCGTCAAAGGCGCGGCAAGGTAATGAACCAATAACAAATAACCAATACACCAATAACCAAGCAAAGTGGATATAGCACCCTTACATAGTTGGATACCAGGAAGCCGCAGGCCAGTGCTTATTTCGGGGCCTTGCAGTGCCGAGTCGGAAGAGCAAGTGCTGCAAATAGCCCGCGAGTTGCTGCCATTGGGCATTAATTTATACCGTGCTGGCATCTGGAAACCCCGTACGCGCCCCGGTGCCTTTGAGGGTATCGGAGAAGTTGGATTGAGGTGGCTACAAACTATGAAACAAGAGACAGGCCTAAAAGCTTGTGTGGAGGTGGCTAATGCACATCACGTAGAATTATGTTTGGAAGCAGGTATTGACGTGCTTTGGGTAGGAGCCCGCAGCACGGTTAACCCTTTTACGGTGCAAGAAATTGCTGATGCCGTTAAAGGCGTGGATATACCCGTAATGGTAAAAAACCCTGTGAACCCCGACCTGAACCTTTGGATTGGGGCCATTGAGCGTATGCACAATGCGGGTATTACCAAATTGGCGGCTATTCATCGAGGTTTCTCATCGTACGAAAAGATAAAGTACCGCAACAGGCCCATGTGGGAAATACCAATTGAGTTGCGCCGCATTTTCCCTAACCTGCCCGTATTTTGCGACCCAAGCCACATAACCGGCAAACGCGAGTATTTGCAAGAGGTGGCTCAAAAAGCATACGACCTTGATTTTGATGGGCTGATGCTGGAAAGCCATTGTAACCCCGACAAGGCGCTTAGTGATAACGAACAACAGATAACGCCCACCAACCTTGCCCTGCTAATGGGCAAGCTGATTGTGCGCCGCCGCAACACCGATGATGAACAGTTTAATACCACCTTGGAGCAGATGCGAGCGCTCATCGATCAGCAAGATGAGGAGTTAGTGCGCATACTACGAGAGCGTATGACAGTGGTGGAGCAAATTGGCCACATTAAACAAGAGCAGAACATTACCATTCTGCAACCTGATCGCTGGAACGAGATATTTAACACACGAACCGAATGGGCTAAAAAGCACAACCTAAGTGAAGACTTGGTGCTGCGCATCTTTCAGCTCATTCACCAAGAGTCGATACGGAAGCAGACTGAGGTGATGCGAAATAATGAGACACAAGACATAAAAAATGTCATCCAGAGTCTCGTTCAAAACGAGAAAGGACAAAAGACACAAGACTAAAATTGAATATCGAAAGGTTAGAAGCTCGCCTACCTTACTTCAAAATAGCCTGCACCTCTTGATGCAACAGTTCTAGGGCTTTGTCGCCTGGTCCTTCGCCTTGCCCGGTTATTTCAATTAGTTTTTTGGCAAGGGCTAGGCTAGATGCATCAGGTGGCATGCTACCAGCTATTATGTTTACCATGCGTATGGCATCGTCTTTTACAAATCGAACAGCCATCCAAGTTTTTGTTGATACATACAACTGCTGGCTTAGGTTGTGCTCGTACTCGGTACGAACCGTTTCAATCAGTAAGTTCTGGAACTCAATTAAACTATAATCGCTATGGGCTAGGCGCAAGGCAAGATTGCTTATCTGGTTGCGTTCTAAAAATATGGCTAGTCGCTCATAAGCTTGCAGGCGAAGGGGCAAAGTGTCTTTTTGTAAAATCAAACGGCGCTCCAACTCTAGTTTGGTGGTAATGTGGTTAAGGGCCGCATTTACCAACAGATAGGCAGTAAGTAGCACAACAATAGCAGGCAGCGTATATTTCAGTATTTCTAGGGTGGTTTCCATGGGGTCCAATTGGGAGTTCAAAACTACACAAATCCTATAATTAACGGGCATGAAACCCTTTTATTGGTTTTTCTGTTACTATTTTTGCAACTTACACTGAGAAATTGAATATGATGAGTACACAAACTGCCTCCATAGTAAACATTACCGAAGCTGCATTAGCAGAATTTAGGCGCTTAATGACTGATACACAAGTACCTGCTGGCAATGGTTTGCGCGTTGGCGTAAAGGGTGGCGGCTGTGCCGGCTTCTCGTATATATTAGGCTTTGATAACCCTACTGACCAAGACGAACGTTTTGAGTTGGGCGGCATAAACGTTTTGGTTAACCGTGCCCACGCCATGTACTTGCAAGGTATAGAAATAGATTATCACAACGGTTTGGATGCCCGTGGGTTTGTTTTTAATAACCCCAATGCCACCGAAACCTGCGGTTGCGGAACATCTTTTGCCTCCTAGGCTCTTTACCTTAAGATAATGGTATCGGCGGCCACGCCATCTGCATGAAAGTAACCGAAGGCACCGTTAGTAAAGTTTCCCAATACATTGGCTGGGGGTGTATCAAACAAGTTGCCCGATGATTCTTGATTGAGCAACTGATTGACAAACTTGAAATATTGGAGAGAAATGGATGACATTTCTACTGCTACGGTGTCGCCTAATTCTTGCTGGTCGTCAAACTCAAATTGGAAATTTATATAGTTGCCATCTACGAATTCGTCGCTGGCATTCCATTCCAAACCTGCTTTCTCTGCTCCGTTCGAAAAATAAGACCACTGATAGTAATTGCCGAAGCCTGCAGGTTCTTGAGCGTATAATGATACATAGTATCCATCATTGTCAGTGCCAGGTTTGTCTTCATAGTCATATCCCAGCGAATCTAGCGCCGTAACAGGCCTGATGGTATCAAAGGCAACATAAGTTTCGCCGCTATAGTTTACCGTTAGCGTATATACTGAATTGAGCTTGCCTGCCCACAGCAATGGGCAATAGTAATATCCCGGAAACTGAGGGTCCTCGATGAGCGTTTCGGTAGTGGTGCCATCTTCAGTAAGCGTAATTGTTGCGCCTAAAACCGGTTGGTTATCGGCATCGCTAAGGTATGGCGAGCTTTCCGAAATGCGCACATAGTTAAGTACGGTGCCATTAGATATGCGCCCCTCTATAACGATAGCTGGTGGGATAGAATCCAAGTCCAAGTCGATTTTTTCGGTGCAGCCTGTAAAGGCAAGCAACAATGCAACTGCAATATATTTATGTAGTAATTTCATGATACTTAGAATGAAAAGTTATACGTAACCGAAGGAACAATTGGGAACAAGTAAGTTTTGTAAGCCGCCGTTTTGCCTGGGTTGTCATCATCTTCCTGAAACTGTATAGAGAATACGTTTTTGTTGTAATAGGCATTGTACACCGAGATATTTAGGCCGTGCCTCCAACTGCGGTTTTCTTTATGCTTAAACTGTATATTGGCTGCCAAATCGAGGCGGTGGTAGCCTGGCAGGCGGTAACCGTTTCTATCGCTATAAATGGGCACATTGGCACCGCCATACTCAAACTTACCCACCGGGAAGGTTACCGCAAGGCCCGTGTAGTAAACAAAGTTTGCCGAAATATCGAAACGCTCCGTAATCTGGTAATTGAGCACCACAGCCAAGTTGTGGTTGCGGTCATAAGATACTGGGTATGCATTGCCGCTGTTAATGCCATCCACCACCCTTCGGGTGCGGCTATAAGTATAGCTTACCCAGCCTGTCAATCGGCCCACTTGCTTTCTTACCATCGTTTCCAAGCCGTATGAATATCCGTCGCCACGCAATAGTTGGGTTTCTATGTTTTCGGTAAGCAATAGTTCGGCATTGTCAACATAATCAACTACATCGTGCATGTATTTATAGTAAGCCTCTACACTTATTTCAAACATGTTATCCTTCAGGTTGCGAAAATAGCCAATCGATACTTGGTCTGCTTTCATAGGCTGTATATAGTTGTCGGCGGGCACCCATAAATCGAATGGCGATGAAACAGTGGCATTGCTTATCAGGTGCAGGTATTGGCGGGTGCGGGTATAGT
Source organism: uncultured bacterium (assembly GCA_903861055.1). Classification (GTDB taxonomy): domain Bacteria; phylum Bacteroidota; class Bacteroidia; order Chitinophagales; family CAIOSU01; genus CAIOSU01. The sequence continues at coordinate 251 of CAIOSU010000501.1, read as the reverse complement.
TGGCTTTAATAGCGTTTTCTTTGTTCCAACCATAGCGCAACGCTATTCGTGGCTCAGGGCCATGGTAGGTTTTGATGTGTTGAAAGGCACTGTAGGTGGTAGTATCGGTGATATTACCATCGGCATCGTAACCGAATACCCTGCCAGCGCCAATTTGCGAGAATGCAGAGTAGCGCAGGCCATATTGCAAGGTTATTTTCTCACCTATTTTCTGCTCATTGCTTACATAGGCAGCATATTCCATGGCATTT
>CAIOSU010000500.1 GCA_903861055.1 uncultured bacterium | reverse complement strand
GAAAAAATATACATTGGTGAGGCAGAAAATATAAGGGCTAGGCTTAAGCAACATTTAAGTGACCCGAATAAGGATTTCAAAGAGCTAATCTTCTTTGTAAGTAAGGATGAGTTGCTAACTAAAACTCAAATTAAATACTTAGAGGCAAGAGTTGTTCAGTTAGCAATTGAGGCAAAAGCAGCGCAGATAGATAATGGGAACTCTCCTAGTATTCCTAAACTGCATGAAGCTGACATCTCCGATATGGAGTATTTTTTAGAACAAATGAAGTTGATTTTACCTGTGATGGGATTCAATTTTTTAATCCCTTCGACTTTAAAAAGCACAGTCGTCGCTAAGGTTCCTGAAAATGATAGGACAAATCAATCTTTTTTTATAAAAACAAAGACCTACAAGGCGACGATGATTGAAACTGACCAAGGTTATGTAGTTCTAAAAGGAAGTGAAGCAAAGAAGGAATTATCTGCCTCTATTACAGAAACATATCGCGCTATGCGCAAGAAGCTAATAGAAACTCAGATATTGGTAGAGAGAGGAGACCGCTTATTTTTTGCGGAAGATGCTATTTTCAATAGCCCTAGTGCTGCTTCAAATATGGTTTTAGGTAGAAATTCCAATGGATTAACTGAATGGATTGATGGGAGAAATATTCCATTTAAAACAATTCAAGAGGACAATAATGCCTGAATCTAAGTGGGATAATCTTACCCCCCTCGTCCTCGTCTTTTTTTGACGAGGATGTAACGGACCTATCGTCTCCAGAGGCCCCACAAAACATACGTAATACCTTAACACAGACACAGGGCTTCAGTGCCCGCCTCAACAGCCCACGCACGCACCCTTCGACAAGCTCAGGATGACACGCTGGCTTCCGCCTCTCAACCAAGCCCCCAGCAGCCCAAGCGCGCATGGATTCGGCTACGCTCACCATGACATTCCCTTTCTAGTTTCAAGCGAGACAAAAGCTGGACACGCTTGGTTCAGCTTTAGGAGGAAATTACCACGTTTGCATCCCGAAACGATTACCAGTTAAATCTTAACCCGCCATTAATTTGCCTAAAGCCGCCGGGCATAATACCCGACGATACGCGGTGCAGGCGAGAAGCTTCAAAAATCTCGCCGCCTAGGTTTTTACCGGCCACAAAAAGGGTAAGGCCTTTTAGCAACTTGTTTTTTACGTTCTCAAACGAGTAGGCAATATTCGCATCAACGGTGTTGTATGCGGCTAGTTTGCCAATGGCACCTTCGCCAGTTTCGCTGTTGGTGTTTAAATAGTCGGTGTATTGCGCACCCACCATGTTGAAATTAAGGCCTACCTGTATACCCTTGTAACTATAATTAACGCTAAAATTGAGGATGGTGTTGGGTATGTATGGGGCAGCATTTTTTTCTATTCCGCCCTCACCAAACTTAAGCCCAAGTGCTTTAATTTCATCAAAATCGTCAACGGTTAGGTTGCGGTCAATAAGGCTGTCGCCATCACTTCCTGCTATATACACATCAAACCCACCTCGTTCGTTGTTAATTTTTTCAATCAATTCTGCTTTACTGGCATCAGTGTGTTTTGCTTTCAACAAGTCCGAGTCTGCCAATACACCTCCGGTTATTTTAGAGGTCATGTAGGTTATTGAGGCGCCAATGGTTAAATCGTGACCGCTGGTTATTTTAAACAGCTTGTGTAAGTTAAGGGCAGCGCCAATTTCTAAACCTTGGATGTTTACTTCGCCTAAAGTTTCGAAGGCCTCGTTTCTGCCAGCCGAATAAAAGTTTGAAAAGTTGTTGTTGAAGTATACAATCTGTGTGCTGATGAGTTCTTTTGCAAGATTAGCACGGGTGCCTACTTCAAAGTTTATGCTGCGCTCGGGCTTAATGTTTATAGGGTCGTTGGTGCTGGGGCTGCTCACGTTGCCATCATCTACAGTTAAAAAACCATAGCCAGCGGTAGGTGGCGTGTAGCCTTGGTATAGGCTGCTATATATGTTCAAGAAGTTGGCACCGCGGTTAATAATGTCATAACTGATTGAGCCGCCAGCCAGCACTGCTATAAAGGTGTTTTTCGTTGACCCATAGTTTTTGCTGCCATCGTTATTGGGGTCTTTGGCTATCTTTATCAAATCAAACATGCGCATCGTTACCGATTCGAATCGTATGGCCGGTGCTACTGAAAAGCCTTTGTAGCGCAAGGTTTTCTTGATGTAAGCAGAGCCCGCCAATAAGTTAAACTTGTTCTCCTTAACTAAGCGGCCACTATTTGCAAACCGAGATGAATCGTTTAAAAACTCAACGTCCATAAACTGTTCCATATGCAGTTTGGTGCCTAATTCCAATACACCGTTCCAGTTTCCTTTTGCCCAGTCATACTTTAGGGTTTCCATCCACCCAAAGGTATTATACGCGCGGTTTCGGGCTCTGGTTTGCTCGCGGCCGTTGTTTACCTTGCCCACCCTTATCCAATCATTGGCGGTAAAAGTTTGGCCTCTCAAAAAACTGTAGCGGTCATTAAAAATGTCCTCGCCCAAGTATGCTTCCGCATCGGCGGCTTGTATTAAGGTGTTCTCTTGGCGCCACCAGTTTCGTTGAAACTGGTTGGCATATACTTTACTGGACAATACTAAGCCCTTAGCCAGTTGTTGGTTGTATACCACATCTACCGCATAGCGTCTGGTTGTAAGTTCATCGGCATCAAAAGGGTTTATGGTAGGGTCTAAATTGTAAACAAACGGGGTAAGTGCACTGTAGCTAGCAATACTGTTTTCTTGGTGGTAGTTTACCTTCATATATACCGATGCTTTGGGGCCCAAGTCGGCATATATTTTTGCGGTAGTATTAAAAATGTGCGACCGGCTATTATCAATAAACCCACCGAAGTTTTTATTGAGCAACTGAATTTCGGCACCCACGTTTTTCCAAGTGCCACCGTAGGTAACATATTGTGAGTGGTAGCCATTGTTTCCTGAAGTAAGGTTTATGCCCAGGGTGGGTTTTAGTGGTGGGCGCTTGGTAATGTAATTGATTACGCCATACATAGTGTTGCTACCCAAGGTAAGCACATCGGCGCCTTTTATTATCTCAATTCCATCAAGGCGGTCGCTCGGTGGATTGTAGTACATTTCTGGCGACAAATATTGCGCCGGAGCAATAGGGATGCCATCCTCTAGCACGAGTAGTTTCTCTGAGCGTCGGGCATACGAACCGCGAATACCCACATTTAAGCGGTTTGATATACCCATGTCGCCGGCTACATTTATACCCGGTAGACGCTTCAATGCCTCCTCGGTGCCGATGGGCTGTATGCGTTCCAGTTCTTTTTTGTTCATTACATTGCTGGTGCTCAGCACTTGTTTTTTATACAACGGCGTGCCAGGTGCACTTACCGTTACCTCGTTAATTTGCACCAGTTTTTCGGTTAGCACAATCTCCCCCAATTCTACTATTTGGTTGCTGCTGGTTATCAGTAAGTTATTGAATACTATTTTCTCAAAACCAATGGTACCTATTTCTATTTGATAGGTTCCGGGCACTAGGTTTACAATCGAAAAACGGCCAGCTTCATCAGTATATACGCCGT
>CAIOSU010000499.1 GCA_903861055.1 uncultured bacterium | reverse complement strand
TTGGCTTACAACTGTTCACCTTCATTCAACTGGGCCAAACATTTGAGCGTTGAGACTATGTTGACCTTCCGCGAGGAGTTGGCTTCTTATGGCTACAAATTCCAGTTCATTACTTTGGCTGGATTCCATGCCTTGAACACGAGCATGTTTGAGTTGAGCAAAGCTTACAAAGAGCGTGGCATGGCTGGTTACAGTGAGTTGCAAGAGCGCGAGTTTGCATTGCAGAGCAGCGGTTTTAAAGCCATCAAGCACCAATCTTTTGTAGGTACTGGTTACTTTGATGCAGTTCAAAATGCTGTTCAACAAGGTACTTCTTCTACTACTGCTATGGCCGGTTCTACCGAAACTGAGCAGTTCCACTAATCGATTTTAGATTTTTGGATTGACAATTGACGATTTGCGTCGATTGCCAATTAACAATAAAAGCCCTGTCTCGTTTAAAACGAGACAGGGCTTTGTGTTTTGTGTACGTGTTATGAAGCTCGCAGTTATAAAATCCTCGCTGGAAGCGAGGACTAGGCAACAATTACTTAACTCAGCTGCCTTGCCAAATCGGCCATTTTAATGGCAGCTATGGCTACTTCAACACCTTTGTTGCCGTGCTTACCTCCTGCCCTATCCAAGGCCTGCTGCTCGGTATTAGGGGTCAATAAACCAAAAAGAAAAGGGCGCTTACGCTGAATAGACATGGTTGTGAGCGCTTGAGCTACCGAAGTATTGATATAAATGTCGTGGTCTGTTTCGCCTTTAATAACGCAACCTAGGCACAAGATAGCGTCAAAGGTATCGCTATCATCAAGCAATTGGGCGCCACTTGGCAGCTCATAGGCACCGGGTACATACACTACTTTTACATTGTCGGCGTCGCAACCATGCTTCAACAAGGTTTCCACGGCACCTTCTAACAATGGAAATGTAATGTGCTTATTATACTCCGACACCACTATACCGAACGAAAAGTGCCCGGCGTCGGGCACTTTCTCGGTATCGTAAGTTGATAGGCTTTTTAAATGGGTAGCCATACTAAGTTTATTGTTTTTGCTCCAAACGGGCCAAGTGCGTTTCAACGTCCATTGACGGGGCATTGAAATTCGGGTAGTTTTTGTCCAACTTGGTCAACTGTTCAAAAGCTTCTTTGTTGTTGCCTTTTGACTCCAAAGCCAAAGCCGATTTCAACAAAAATGCTGGAGTAGAAAGTTCGTTTTCGCTGTGGTTTGCAGCGTCCTTGTAGTATTGGATGGCTTTATCCATATCACCTTTCTCAGAGTAGGCATCGCCGAGCGCACCAAGGGCATAAGCACCAATAAGCAAATCGTCGCCATCAAACTGCTGCAGTTGGGCAATAGCATTGTCAAAATCACCAAGGTTTAGGTAGCTCAAACCAGCGTAGTAGTGCGCCAATTTGCCAGTTTGGGTGCTGCCATAGTCGTTAGCTACTGATAGAAAGCCCACATAGTTTGGCACTTCGCCATTTAGAGCCTCGTTAAACTTGCCAGCTTTGAAAGCCTCTTGTGCGCCAAAAATAACATTCTGGGCCTCTAAATTTTGGGTAGGCAAGTAATACTGTTGGTAGCCAACAAATGCAATTACCAAAACAAGCACGGCAGCCAATGCGCCCAATATTACATTTTGATTCTTTGCAAAATCGAATTTCTTTTCATTTTTTTCCCCTGAAGTTGCTGGGGTTTGTTCAGTTGCCATGTTGCTTATTGCGTTAAAAAAGTAAAATTGGGTTAGTCCTTCAAAAATGGATAATCTTCTTGCTGATAGATGTGGGTATAAAGTTCAGCCGCATCAGGGTAAGGCGATTCCTCCGCAAAATTAACGGCTTCATCAACAATATCCTTAATTTTTTCATCTATTTGTTCCAATTGTTTTTCGCTAGCATATTTTTTGGCTAGGATAGTGGCTTTCACCACTTCAATTGGGTCTTGTTTTT
>CAIOSU010000498.1 GCA_903861055.1 uncultured bacterium | reverse complement strand
CCTGCGCACCCCGTGTGCATCATACCATTCCGATATGTTGGTGTAGGTCATTCCGCTGCCAAAAAGGTGCAGCGTGTAGTTGGGAAGCCATTGAGAACCCTTTCGGGTAAAATTGCCGGGCACCAGCTCAGAACTAATCCATTTGCCAGCACCAATGTCTCTTATGGCCTTATCGGGCCTTACCAGATTAATAAAAGTGTTTTTCGCCGAGCGCGGAAAAGGAAAATTAAAAACGCCACCGCCCGCGCTTTTCAGTTGGGTTATATCATATCCCATGTTCAATACCAGCGTAACGGGGTTGTACAACGACTCGCTGCCATACTCGCTGCCATGATAAAAATACCGGGGTATACCATCCAAATTGCGCCTAAAAAGCATTTTGGGCTTCAGCGGTTTTGCTAACGTATCGGTAGCGTGTTGGGCAAATAAACTAGTTGATGCTAAAAACAAAACAAGCCAAACAATGCCCAAGCGGCAACACATATTCCAAATCATACCTAGCTTCAATTACGAACCACCTAGCATAACGCAAAACGCAGTGAAAACATTCCATTTTTGAAAATATATAATTGGTGCAGGGTATTTGCATATTTTTGCGTCATGAACATTGACGAAACATACCTGCAACGCACCAGAGAGTTTACAAAACTTGCCGAAGCACAAAAAAATAAAAGCAATTCGTTGGCATTGGCGCGTTTGGCATTGTTTTTATTGGCAGCTTTCATGTTGTGGTATTTTTGGTCGGCGGGTGCGGTTGCCATTTTTGGCATAGTGTTTATTGCTATTGTGCCGTTTTTGTGGCTCATGAAATTACAAGGCAAAGCCGACGAGCAGTTTAAATATAACCAACAACTGGCTGCCATTAATACTTTGGAAACCAAGGCACTTAATGGGCAGTATGAAGCGTTTGCAACTGGCAAAGAGTTTTTAAACCCCGCCCACCCCTACGCTCTCGATTTGGACTTGTTTGGCGACGGCTCGCTGTTTCAGTGGCTAAACCGCACGGTGTGCCCGCAAGGCAGCGAAACCCTTGCCAATTGGCTTACCCACCCTACCATAGATAAGGAAGACATATTGCAACGCCAAGAAGCCATAAAGGAGCTTGCCACGCTGCTAGATGTAAGACAAGACTTCCAAGCTTATGGTATGATGAGCCCCGAAAAAACCAATGCCAGGCAACAACTCAATGCTTGGCTACAAGAGCCCGAATGGTTTTTGAAACGGATTGACGTAAGGGTGTTGACCATTTTGGGCCCATTGGCAGTGGTTGGCGGCATCGTGGCCACCTCGGTGGGGGTGCTTTCGGCGGAAATTACTGCAGCTATTTTTTTTGGGATGCTGGCTTATGCCGGTGCTTATTTCAAGAAAGTGAGCCAAGTAATGGAGCAAGTAAGCGGCCGCCACGATTTGCTTAAAAAATATGCCCGCTTGTTGAGCATTATCGAGCAGCAGCAGTTCAAATCCTCGCTACTGCAGCAATTGCAACAGCGCATAGTTGCTGGTAAAGAGCCGGCAAGTGCCTACTTCCGTTCGCTTTCGCGTATTACCGATAGCCTCGAGAGCCGCAGGAACCTACCGGGCTATATTGTTACCAACGGCCTCGCACAATGGGATTTGCAAAATGCCCTGCGGCTAGAACGTTGGAAAAAACAGCACCGCTCTGCCCTATCGCAGTGGTTTGAAGTAGCTGGCGTATTCGATGCCTTACTGAGCCTAGCTAACCTGCACTGCAACAAACCCAACTTCGCTTTCCCGACGCCCGAAACCAATGATTTTCAATTAGAAGCCATTGAACTTGGGCATCCGTTATTGAGCGATAACGAGCGCATTACCAACAACTTAAGCATCCCCACTTCGGGCTACATAATACTTATAACCGGCGCCAACATGGCGGGCAAAAGCACCTTCCTAAGGGCTGTTGGCATCAATATGGCCTTGGCCTGCACTGGCGCACCGGTTT
>CAIOSU010000497.1 GCA_903861055.1 uncultured bacterium | reverse complement strand
GTTGAGCTTTGTTTGGGGCTTTGGCGATGGAAGCACCAGCACCGACATTAACCCTACACACTTATACCTAGCCGCTGGCACTTACAACGTAACGCTTACTGCTACTAGCAACAATGGCTGTTCTCGCACTATCACCAAGCCTGTGATTGTTAACCCTACACCCATTGCCAATTTTACTGCCTCTGCTACCACCATTTGCTTTGGCGATACTATTACCTTTACCAACGCATCGACCACTGGCACCAATGTGGTTTATAACTGGGACTTTGGCGATGGTAACTTTAGCAACTTTGTAACCGCTACCCAGTATATATATGCAGCTGCGGGTAACTACACCGTAACGCTTGAGGCTATTGATACCATCACCTTCTGCGCAACGGTTACTACTTTGAATATCACAGTATACGAAGAACCCGTTGCTGGTTTTACATTAGCGAACGTATGCGATGGCACATCAGTAACCTTTACCAATACTAGCACCATTCCTACCGGTACATTGAGCTACTTATGGAGCTTTGGTGATGGCGCAACCAGCACCAACATTAACCCAACACATTTATATGGCGGCCCAGGTACTTACAGCGTATTGCTAACTGCTACCAGCAACAATGGTTGCGTGGATACCCTTACCCAACAAGTAACCATTCACCCTGAGCCAGTTGCTGACTTTACTTTAAGCAACACAACTGCTTGCGATAGGGATACCGTAACAATGACTAACAACTCTGTAACTGTTGGCACTGACATACTTTATACTTGGACCTTTGGCGATGGAAACACCAGCAACGATATAAGCCCTGCTTATGTGTATGGTGCACCGGGTACTTACAGCGTGGTACTTACCGTAACCGATACTGTAACTGGTTGCTCAGACTTAGCTAGCGACACCGTTACCATTTTCCACCGCGCAGTACCGGCCTTTACTGCTGCCGATGTTTGCTTGGGCTCTGCGGCAAGTTTCACCAACGGCACCACCATTGGCGCGGGTACCGTTAGTTACTTCTGGGATTTTGGCGATAGCACTTTCAGCACCGACATTAACCCAACGCACGTTTACGATAGCATCGGTATCAAAACCATTACCTTGATTGTAACCACCAACAATGGTTGCACCGATACCGTGACCCATACCTTGATTGTAAGCCCCTTGCCTGAAACTGACTTTTCTGTAGGGCCTACTTGCTTTGGCAACCCGACCGACTTCACTAACCTTACTACCATTGTATTTGGCACTACCACTTACCTTTGGAACTTTGGCGATGGCGTAACCGATACTGCTGCCAACCCAAGCCACACCTACACGGTGCTTGGCAACTATACCGTAACGCTTACCGCAACCAGCGATGCCGGTTGTGTTGATGTGGCAAGCCAAGTAATTACCGTTCACCCGAACCCAACAGCAAGCTTCACGGCTGCAAACGTTTGCGAAGATGATGCCGTGGTATTTGATAACAACTCCACCATACCTTACGGAACCCTCACTAGCTTCTGGGATTTTGGCGATACGTTTACTTCTATTGATAACAACCCGAGCTATACTTACACAGGCTTTGGTACCTTTACGGTTACTTTGGTGAGCACCAGCAATAATGGCTGCGCAGATACCACTACAAGGGCCATTACCGTTTATCCTAAGCCTATTGTAGCTTTCGATGTGGAAGACGTTTGTATAGGCGAGTTGGTAGTGTTTGACAACATATCGGCAGTGCCAAACAACGGCACCATTGCCGATTTGAGGTGGTTCTTTGGCGATGGCTCCGTTTCGTTGGAGGTGAGCCCTACCCACTTGTATGCCGCTCCCGGAATCTATGAGCCTTATTTGGTAGTAACCTCAATCCAAGGCTGTACCGATACCCTTAGGAAAACAGTGGTGGTGCACGAGTTACCTCCTGCCACAATACAAGCACTTGGCCCATTGGCCTTCTGCGATGGCGGTAGCGTTGATTTGAGAGCCCCATCTGGCCAGGCTGGCTACGAGTGGAGCACGGGAGAAACTACCCAAACCATTACCGTTACCACTTCGGGCACTTATTATGTTACCGTTACCAGCACTTTCAATTGTACCAATACCGATAGCATTGAGGTTATAGTTTGGCCTCTACCGATTGCGAATGCCGGAAACGACACTACCATAAGCAAAGGCTACACCGCGCAACTAAACGGTAGCGGCGGTGCCGACTATGAGTGGACACCGATTGAAAGCTTGAGCAACCCTAGCATAGCCAACCCAGTAGCCAAGCCTTTAGAAACTACCACCTATACCCTATTGGTAACTGATACCAATGGTTGTCAAGACACGGATGAGGTTACGGTATTTGTAAACGAAGACTATCTGGTACAAGCTACCAACACGCTTACTCCTAACGGTGATGGCAAGAACGACTTCTGGTACATCATTAACATTGAAACTTACCCCGATGTGGAGGTGCTGATATTTGATAGATGGGGAACCGAGGTGTATACCAGTAAAGCATATAACAACGATTGGGGAGGTACTTATAAGGACAATAAGCTACCAGAAGGAACGTACTATTATGTTATCCGCTTTGAAGGCTCAGACCGCCTATACAAAGGAGCTGTAAACATTCTTCGCTAAACCATCTGAAACGGACTAACCATGAAAAAGCTAATCATCATCATAGCATTTGCCGCGGCCGCTTTCACAGGCTTACAGGCTCAACAAATACCTTTGTATTCGCAATACTGGTATCACCCATTTTTGTACAACCCCGCGCTTACTGGCTCTACTGGTTCGCCTCAGTTGTTCTTCATCTACCGCAGGCAGTGGGCAGGCTTTGATCAAGCACCTGAAACCAGGGCAGCTACCTTTGACATGCCCGTAATGAGCAACAAAGCAGGCTTTGGCGGTTATGTGTACAACGACCAAAGCAGCATTTTCCGTCGTTGGGGAGGCAGTTTTTCTTATGCTTACCACATCAATTTTGCCGAGAACCATCGTCTTTCATTAGGATTATCGGCAGGAGCCCAATCGGTGCGCATCAATTACAACGACGTATTTGTGCTTGACCCTACCGATGAATTGATAACCAATGGCATACAGCGCAACGCATACTTCGAGGCTGGTTTCGGTATTAATTACATGCTGAAAGACTGGAGCTTGGGCTTATCCGTACCCAGTTTGTTCGGCACCGATTTGAGTTATCTTAGCCAAAACGGCAGAACTGGCTACGAAACCGCTCGCCACTATGTAGCCCAAACAAGTTACAAGCTACGTTTGGCGCAGGATAAGTTTACCATACAGCCAACCGTTATGTTTCGCACTACCGAGGCCCTCAACTTCCAATTGGACGCCGGTGCCTCGTTTATGTACAAGGATTGGGTTTGGATTAACGGTATGTACCGTTACGACTATGCCGTATCCGTTGGCGGTGGTTTCAAAGTGCACAACATGATTACTGTTGGCTATTCTTACGATTTGCCCATCAATAACCTAAATGGCTATACTACTGGCAGCCATGAGATTTTATTGGGTATTACTTTCGGTAAGAAGAAGAAAGGTGAAGAAACTGATAACCAAGAATTGGTTGACAAACTTGCTGAGGTTACCGCCAAAAACGACAGCATCCTTAGCGAGTTACTAGGAAAAGTGGATTCGCTTGGCGGCGAAGTGGATTCATTGAAAGGCGCGCTTGCTAATGGCCTTGAAGTGGAAGGAGACGGAGC
>CAIOSU010000496.1 GCA_903861055.1 uncultured bacterium | reverse complement strand
CCCCGAAACTGGCAGCTTGGCGAACTATATTAAGTCGCAGCCATTTTTAGATTATCGCTCGGCCGATTTGTTTATGCCCAATGTAGACGATACCGTGGACTTACAGGATATGAAGATATATGCCGATAACTCGGTAGACTACTTCATTTGCAGCCACATGCTTGAGCATGTGCCTGATGATAGGAAGGCCATGAGCGAGCTTTACCGCATATTGAAGCCAGGCGGCGGCAAAGGTATAGCCATGGTGCCTATCGATTTGGCGAGAACCGATGTGTTTGAAGACCCCAACATTACCAACGAAAGCGACCGTTGGAAGTACTTTGGACAAAACGACCACGTAAGATTGTACTCAAAACAAGGCTTTTTGCAGCGCTTAAAGGACACGGGATTCAAAATTCAAGAATTGGATAAGAATTACTTTGGTGCTGAGGTGTTTAGCAAAGCAGGTATTTATCATCGTTCAGTGCTTTATATAGTTGAGAAATGATACCAGTAACCAAACCGTATTTACCCAATCGCGAGGCCTACGAGGCTTATGTGAAAGATATTTGGCAGCGTGGATGGCTTACTAACAGTGGCCCACTGGTAAACGAGCTAGAGGCCAACCTTAGCACCTATTTGGGCATACCCAACGTGCTGTTGCTCAACAATGGTACCATAGCCCTGCAAATAGCCCTTAAGGCTTTGGATATAAAAGGAGAGGTCATCACTACTCCTTTTTCTTACGTGGCCACTACCAGCAGTATTGCTTGGGAAGGCAGCAAGCCCGTGTTTGTTGATATTGACCCAGAAACCCTGAACCTCGACCCGAATAAGATTGAGTCAGCCATTACGCCCAACACGCGAGCTATTTTAGCAACGCATGTTTATGGCAATCCCTGCGATGTAGAGAAAATTGATGCCATTGCCAAAAAGCACAACCTAAAGGTAATTTATGATGCGGCCCATGCTTTTGGCACTATGTACAAAGGCAAATCGTTGTATGCGTATGGCGATATTTCAACGGCCAGTTTCCATGCTACCAAGCTGTTTCATACCATAGAGGGGGGAGCCGTGATAACCGAAAATGCCGCATTATCGGCTAAAATGGGCCTATTACGCAATTTTGGGCACACCTCGCCCTATTCGTTTGACGGAGCAGGTATTAATGGCAAAACATCGGAGTTTCATGCAGCCATGGGTTTGCTGGTGCTAAAAGATATCAGCCAGATAATTGCCAAACGAAAGGAACTATCAGATAGATATACGGATAAGTTAGCTGGAACGGTTGTAAAGCGCCCGGTCATTTTTGATAAAGCCAATACTACTTACAATTACGCTTATTATCCTGTGCTTTTCCCGAGCGAGCAAATACTGTTGCAGGTAATGAAGGATTTGGAAAAACACCAGATTTACTCTCGAAGGTATTTTTACCCAAGCTTGAATACCATTAACTATGTTGACCAAGTGCCTTGCCCAGTAAGCGAGGATATTTGTACCCGAGTGCTTTGCCTACCTTTGTATTTTACGTTGACCATTGAAGAGTTGGACATGGTAACCAGGGTAATAAAAGACACACTCAGCCGCAATTGAGTAGGTATAAGTCTATCTGGTGGGCTCAACCAATGCGGTTTTTTTTGTTGGTTTTGATTTAAGCAACATCTATGAACATAATAGGAAAAGGTGGTTTTGCGAGCGAGGTAGCCGCCTACTTTAACGAGGTACAGCATTATATAGAACCTGAATACTTAGGTGCCGAAGGAGTATTGGATATAAACGAATGCAAAGGACCGGCATTGATAGCCATTGGCGACCCGGTTTTGAAAGAAAGACTGCACAAACAATATAATATTGAGTTGGCTACCGTAAACAAAGGGATAAGCTACTCACCCATTTCGCCAGGTAGCATCATTTGCCACGGGGTAGTAATAACCGTAAATGTAAAACTGGGCTGTTGTGTTATCGTCAACCTCAATTCAACCATTGGCCACGATAGCGTTATCGGAGATTATACCACCATTAGCCCTGGGGCCAACATCTCAGGCAACACTACCATTGGCAAAAGGTGTTATATTGGCACCAATGCCGTTATTAGGGAGAAAATACAGATTTGCGACGATGTGGTAATTGGTGCGGGCGCAGTGGTAGTAAAGAATATTGTTGAGCCAGGAACTTATGTTGGCAGCCCTTGCAAAAAAATCTAAAAGGCTAACCGCTACTTTTTTAAGGGGCTATTGGTGGCAGATTGAACCCAAAATGTACTTACAATGGTAATACACCTATTGCCTGACGATAAATATGTTTTCACTTTTTGCACTGCTGCGCGCAATGTACCTGTTAGCGAAATGGAGCAGTTGTTTTTGGTAAGAGACCCTAAGCCATATAAATATTTACCCGTCGATGCCGATTTTTTGCAAAACGCACTGGTAGGTTCGCCAGAGTTTGAGCGCGTAATGGGTGCTGCAGGAAAAGGCGACAGAATCATTATCCATTTCCTAAATCCGACGGTAAGAAATTGGCTAGCAGGTTTTAACACCGAAGCATCGGTAGAGTGGGTTTTTTGGAGCAGCGATTTTTACACATGCATGTACCATGACTACCCCGATTATGACCCCATAACGCATACGTTTTTGAATAGGCACCACAGCGTTCCGCTATCTAGGTTTATGCTGCTGCACTGGTATCGTAAGTATCAATTGAACAAAAAGGTAGCTGCAAGGAAACGTAATTTCGAGCTAATGCGCGATGCTGCATCAAGCAAAATTTCGGTATTCCACCATTACATCGAAGAAGAATATGCGCTGGTAAAGCAAATGATACCCTTTAAGGCTAAGTTCAACTACTTTTTCTACAACCAAAACATGTCTTATG
>CAIOSU010000495.1 GCA_903861055.1 uncultured bacterium | reverse complement strand
TCAGCTGTTTAGCGATGGTATAGCTGTAGCGTTATTAAAAGTGAATTTTGAAGACGAAAAAACGGGATTTTCCATTAAACGCCCTTTAGTGAGAACATTAAAAGCTACCAGTGGCTTACGTGTTGGCAATCCGTTTAAAGGCGAAAAGCCTTATTTACAAATGGATGGTAGAGAGATTTATCGTTTTGCCACCGATGCCAAGGTATATAGAACCATATTGGATGCTGCAGAAATGGAAGCACTAGAGGAGAACACTTATTTTATTCCTCACCAAGCTAACCTGCGCATTTTGATAAAAATGCAGGAGACAAATAGCATTCCCGATTCGCAGTTTTATGTAAGAGGCATACAAACTATTGGCAACACTGCGGCTGTTAGTGTGTTCTTGGGCCTATATGATGTGTTGCAAAACCAATTAGCGCCAAAGGGCACCAAACATTATTTGCTTGGGGCATTTGGTATGGGTGGTAAGTCGGGCGGTGCATTGCTTACCGTTAATGGTAATGTGCTGCTTGTATAGTTATTGAAAGTCTTCTGCTTTAAATAACGCTTTTGCTATTTTATCGGTGTAGGTATATCCCATTCCTTTTTCGCTCCTTTCCTGCCATTTCAATTTTAGCTGTTGTAACGCTTCTTGAAGCGCTTGTTGGCCTTCAAAGGGCAGCCCAATATAGTCAAGCATTTGCCTTACGTGCTTTTCCATATCCGCAGATACTTCTTCGCTCTTAAGTGATAAGATATCCGTATAAGATTGCGCGTGTGGTGCTAAAGCGTAGGCAGATACAACCATCTGGTAAACCCCTGCCCAGTATGTCTCAGGTAGTTTTTCGTTTTTTAAGGCATTGCCTAACAATGTAACGTATGAGGTGAAAGCCTTTTCGGGGTTTCGCTGCAAGAAAATGAATTTAGCATCCGGAAACCGAGCCTTGAGCTCATCAAGATGAAAGATACCCCCAAAGTATTTTAAAAGCGGTATTTGATCAGGATTTTCGCTTTGCGCACGCTTTACTATCTGCTGCAAAAAATCAAGGTGCTGTGTAGTAAAGGTTGGAGTTGTTTTACCATTAAGCAATCCATAGTAGGTATATCCCATCACTCCTTCGCCTTGAAACTTGCGCATCACGGCAATATCGAAAGCCTCTCGTTTGTTGAAACCAGTAGCATGTATTGCAGGGTTCCAACGGCTATCAAAGTATGGTTGCACTATAGGAGCTATCCACTCGAAGCCGCTTCGTACTATTTTTGGCGCTTTAGGCAGCAATAAATCGGCCATAGAAGGGGCATGCAGTTGGGTGTGCGCACTCAATGCCTTCATGGTAGCGGTAGTTGAGCTGCGTGGCGTGCATCCTAATATAAAAACGACTTTACCCTTCATAGTTTGCAAAATGTATTGCAAATGTAGCAAAAGTACCGACACTGGAAATAAAAGTCTAACATGTGCCTGATTAGCGCATAAAAATTAATTGCTACACTTTGTAGCGACATATCAATTTAGACTTAATGCCGGATTTGATGATAAGATAGAACCTAAAATTGAACCCTGACAATAGATTGCTAAATCAACCCCCTA
>CAIOSU010000494.1 GCA_903861055.1 uncultured bacterium | reverse complement strand
TACAGCACTTACGAAAACTTTTATGCTAACGAGGCGCGGCTGGATATACCTGCAGCCATGGCCCGCCTGAGTATACCCGCCATGATAGCGCACGGCACCGACGATGTAGTAGTTGACTTCAGCGCTGCCGAGAAACTGGCTTCATTAAACCCCAAGGCCACCTTGCTGCCTGTACTTGGCGGCAACCACACCTTCAATGCCCGCCATCCTTGGCCTGAAAACACCTTGCCCGAGCCTTCGGCTAGCGTGGTGCGGGCTACGTTGGGGTTTATG
This sequence comes from uncultured bacterium, assembly GCA_903861055.1. GTDB lineage: Bacteria > Bacteroidota > Bacteroidia > Chitinophagales > CAIOSU01 > CAIOSU01. The sequence goes on along the minus strand of CAIOSU010000494.1, from coordinate 7,562 downwards.
GGGTAAGGGTCATACAAATTACTCTAAAAGAAACAGGTCAATTCCTGCTATATTTCTGAATTCTTTATCGGCCGTAATTAAGGGTATATTGAGATGCAATGCACTTGCCGCAATAATAGCATCGGGAATCTTAATTTTTGTTTTTTGCTTTAAACCAATTGAAAGTTGCTTAACCTCCCAATTGAGCTCTACCAATTTACATGAGGCAATAAACCCCTTAATTTTATCCGTTTCGGGTGCACTTATGCCCACCCAACCCAATAACTCAATTTCTGTAATGGCGGAAATTGCAAAGGTATAACTAGCAAACGGAGCCAAACGCTCATCTCCTTCAAGGAAGTAGATAACCACATTGGTGTCTAGCAGTAAATCAGGACCATTCACTTCTCACAGTGTTTTGATACTCCATACCATCCAGACCCCTCTTTAAAGAACCAAAGTATTGAGATGCATTCTTTTCGGATTGCTTTTTCTTTTTGAGCTTAAGCATGGCTTGCTCTATATCCTTCTTGGTCGCTTTCTTAGATAACTTGATTATCATATGCCGAAACTTGTTACGTAAAGATATAAATTGGCAATTAATTACTCAACAAATTTATTACCCCTCCAACTCCTTCAATTCTTGCTCAAAATCGTATTGCAAGTCTTCGTGCAGTTTTTCAATGGTTTGGCGTATTTTCTTTAGCTGCAGCTCGTATAGGTTGGTAAGGTAAGTGTTGTAGTGCATGTTAATGAACTGTTTCATACAGTGGCAATAAAAAAGTCGCAGGCGCGCTTCAGTCTCTTTGTTGCCTGAGTATTTTATCTGTTTGTTAACAATGCGCAGTATTTTGCGCACCGTTTTCTTCACCAAGTATTGGTTCAGGTTTCGGGGTATTTCGGCAAACATTTCTTGCACCTGCTCCTCCACTTTCTTAATGTAAGCCTCCTCGTCGTCGGCCTCAAAAAGTAAGTAGTTAAGCAGCTCTTTATTCTCCAATTTGTATTTGGTTAGGCGCAACACCAGCTCCACCAACTCGCCAGGGTGGCGGTTTAGCAGTTCTTTCTTTAGCTGGGTAATGGTGGCCGGTTTCAGCGTTTTTGGATTTTATTTTTCAGAGGTTGAAGTAAGTATTCTAGTCCGTTAATCTTTATCTCGTATATGGTTTGCAGCAACATGCCCAACTTCCCGTCCGGAAAGCCCTGTTTGGCAAACCACTCCAAATATGAAACTGGCAATCGGTATAGCAAGGTTCCCTTGTATTTACCAAAGGGCATTTCCATGGTCATCAGTTGCAGCAATAGTTGCGAGTCGGGTTGTGCTTCTTCGGCCATGATGGCAAATTAACTAAAAATTTAAAATTCAAGATTGAAAATTGGGCAGCCAGTAGGCAAGATCTTAAGTTACATCGCTACTAGCAACCTTAAACAAATCAGGATTTTGCGAGGCATGAATGATGTCAATTACCTCTAGCTGATTTTCGGTTACCTCGTAAATAATCCAATAGGTCCCTTTTACAATTGCGTATCGAACAGATTCGTCTTTTGGATGAGTGTATGGAAATATAGGATAACCAAATGGAATTTTGACTATTTGCCTCACTTTGCTTCTGATGGATAACACGACCTTTTTGGCACGAGACACCGAATAATCTTCAGCATACCAAATATAAATGTCTTTTAAGCTCTGTATGGAGCGGAGAGACCAAATTGTTTTCAAGGCTTTTCTCCGAGCCATTGCTGTATCTCTTTGTCCAGTTCATTATCTGTTAGATACATGCCCGCCTTGTTCATCTGCCTACCTTCTTCAACCCTATGGTTCAAGGCTTCAATAGACTCTATTCTTTCAAGACCTTTTGGGCTAATCGATTTTTCGCGCACGGTCGCACTTTCAAGCTCTTTAACAAGGGCTTCAAGGCGTTCCATATCCGCAGGGTCTTTTACCGAAATAGTGTATGTTGCCATAGTGTAATAATAATGATTAACGCTTTATTAGGCAAAAAATTCATTTGGGTATTGAATTTAAAATTCAAGATTGAAAATTTAGGATTGGTGGGGTACGCTGCTAAACATTCGGCTGCTAAAGAGCCAAATGGATACTTTGCTTATTGTTGCTACTGATGTTTAACCCCGAATGGGTAACTTACCAGTCCCAGTGAGACTTAATGTCTGTAGCAATTTACTATCAAACTACACCACCAGCACCAGCTTGCCCATCGTATTGCCCGATTGCAAATCTTTGTGGGCTTGGGCAACATCAGTAAAGGCATAGGTAGTAACGGCAATAGGCTCAATATCGCCAGCTTCTAACCAAGCTATCAAATCGGTCATGGCCTCATTCAATAAGTCCTTTTTATCAAACATAAAGCTGAGGTTGAAGGTAATAATGCTGCGCTGGTTCATGTTCAATGAATTGAACCTCGGTGCATTCAACCAACCCAAGGCCAGTTTTAGATAATTGATGTGGCCGCTCTCTTTGGGCAGTATGGTGTGTGTGCCGTATGATATCATTTTACCACCACGGGCCAACGCGTCCCAGCCCTTTTGCAGACTTTCGCCGCCGTTGGCATCAAAAATCACATCGGGACCAGCGGGGTATAGCTTTTGTATGGCGGGCCAGAGGTCTTGTGTGCTTTTGTCGATTACATAGGTGGCACCCAGTTCTTTGGCGCGCTGCACTTTGTGGCTTGAACCTACCACCCCAGCGGTTTCAATGCCTTTTATGCGGCACAGCTGCAATAAGGCACTGCCTACGCCACCTGCAGCAGAGTGCACGATGGCCTTATCGGTTGGGCGAACAATAACCAATTGCAGCAACGCATGGTAGGCCGTCATGTATACGGCAGGAAAGCCTGCTGCTTGTTCCAAGGTCATATTTTTGGGCAAAGGATATAGCATGTCAGCTTTTACGCATATTTCGGTTGCGTAGCCGTTAAAAAGGCTCAAGCCAAATACTTTTTGGCCTACCTCAAAGCCTTTAGCATCCTTGCCTATTGCCGCCACAGTGCCCGAAAACTCAAAGCCTGGCGTAATTGGCCAGCCCACAAACTTGCGCGCGCTATCATACAACCCCCATCGGATAATCACATCGGCATAATTGATGCCAATAGCGCATATGGCCACCTTAATTTCATCGGAAGCAGGGGTTAAGTCGGGGTGTTCTTCAATCTTTAGCTGATCAAAACTGCCCGCTTTATGGATAACTATCTTTTTCATGGGAGGCTATGAATTTCATTTCGAAGGGGCGATAATATTGACTACTCAGGTAAATGCGTTTGGCAAAGTTGCAAGCATTCGTCAAGCACCCGTTGCAGCCTAGGCTCTAGCACACCAATACCTTCTAGCAACTCTGGCTTTTGATGCAACGTTTTGCATAACACTACCTTTTTATCTAACAAGTGCTGTTTTTCGGCCTTGGTAAGGGTAGTAAGGCTGGTAAGTGGGTGCAGGCCAGATTGGTCAACCCAATCTCTAATGCCGCTATTGAGCGGATAATCCCAACTCATGAGATGCAGACCCATACAATTGCCATACTGCACTGCATCTGTCGAAAAACGGGTGTTGGTTACCACCCATCCTTGCAGCGCCTTTTCCTCTTCTCCCTTTGTTTGATTCCAAAAAGTCTGTACATCCAGAAATCGTGATTGTATATACAACGGTATCTTCACATCAGAGATATAACCTTGGCGGTTGTGGAACTTGCACTCAATTATTAGCTGCTCATTGCCCTTTTCGGCCAGCACATCAATCTCGTGGGTTACACAATGCCCCTGTACTACTTCATCAACTTTTACTTGGTAGCCACGGAACTTAAGTAGTTCGCCGATAAATAACTCAAACGGGAACCCCGTGGGACCCAACTCAACTAACGCCTGCTTTAGCTTGTACCTTGAAGCAGCAGGTCGCGAAACGCTGCGCAACATACGGAATGCCACTTTGTAAATTTTTTTAGTGCTCATGCCTTCTACCAGCATATCCATTATCTCAGCCACCACCTCGTCGGCTTTATTGTTGGTAGCGCCCGCTCTTAATAATGATTGTTTCAGCTTACCCTTATTAAAAGGAGCTTTTTGCCCAGAGGCTTTAGTGATATTTACGATTGCTTTCCCCATTTCGATACTAAAGATAGTGCTTGTGTAAGACAAGTGCTTTACACATCAATACTTCGGTAAACCTCAATAACTAAAGCTCACTTCTTTTAAAGCATAAGTCTTTACACCATCGTTATCTTCAACTAACATTCTACCGTTAATGTCAACGCCTCTTATGGTGCCCTCAAACTGGTTACCCCCAACCAAAAACGTGCTGGGTTGGTTTAGGCGGTAAAGGTGTTTCAAATATGCGCTTTCCACGATCGCCTCGCGATTGGCAAGTAGTTGCAAATAGTAGCCTTCAATGCAAGAAAGGATGCGGTGAAATACGCGGTCCAAATCGAAAGTGCGGCCAGTAAGGGTGTGCAAAGAGGCTGCATGGGGCAAGCCATTAAAATCGGACTGATTAACATTAACCCCGATGCCAATAACGGAATCTGCTATAACATTGCCCTGCAAGCTATTTTCTATCAATACCCCACAAATTTTTTTATCCGAACTAATAATGTCATTTGGCCATTTAATGTAGGCAGGCTGAGGTAGATATGGCTCTAACCCATCGCGGATGCCTAATGCAACCGCTTGGCTGAGCAAAAACTGACGAGAAGCTGGTACAAATTTGGGATATAGAATAATACTTAAAGTTAAATTCTGACCGCCAATCGCCACCCAATTGTTGCCATATTGTCCTTTTCCTTGGTGCTGGGTGTGTGCTATTATGACAGTTCCTTCTACTGGCTTGCTTTTTGCTAACAATATTTTAGCCTGGCTATTCGTCGAATCAACGAAGTCATGCTGCTGCAAAACCTTTCCTAGTAGGATGTTGTTTGTAGTTGTGAACAAAAGAATTAGTAAATTGCGTAGGATTATATAAAACGAACCGAATACTAGAACAGAAGAGATTTTGAGCACCAAATTAGCCCAAAAAAACAAGAAAAAAGAGATAGAGGCCCTCAGAACCCAAATAGCAGAAGCTGCTTTGGATAAAAAAGCCGAAAATGTAATCAGTCTCGACCTTAGGAAATTACCCGATGCAGTTTGCGATTTTTTTGTTGTGTGCGATGCCACTACTACCATACAGGTAAAAGCTATAGCCGACCATATAGTTGACAAAATAAGAAAAGACACTGGCGAATATCCGAACCATAAAGAGGGTTTTAAAACCATGGAGTGGGTAGTGTTGGATTACATTGACATTGTGGTGCACATTTTCCGAACTGAGAACCGTAAGTTTTATCAGTTGGAAGAGTTGTGGGCAGATGCTGAAATGAAGGAATTTGAATAAACAATACAGGCAAGAATAGAACATGGAAAACAAGGAAAATCAAGATAAACCAAAGGGCAAGCTACCTTTGCCCAAGAACCCCAAATTTAACTACTATTGGATATATGGCCTTGTGGCGCTGTTGCTAATCGGTTTTCAACTGTTTCAGGTTCGCTCGTCAAATCCTGATGTGACCAATGAGCAGGATTTTTTCAAGATGGTGCGCGAAGGCGACGTGGAAAAAATCATTATCGTGAACAGCGAACAGGTAGAGGTGTTTATTTACCAAGATACCCTCAAAACATCTGAAACCGACAAGATATATACCACTAATGCCGAGAAGCTAAAAAAGTACGAAAAGGTATCGAAAAGCCCGTTTGGTGGTGAAAACACCGAAGAGCAGTTTAAGCTTCAAATTGGCGACGAAAAATACTTTCGCGAAGAGTTGGACAAGGTTCAAATGGATGCAAACTTAGCCTCCCGCGTAAAGGTACTGCACGAAACCCGCGGTAGCTGGGTCGATAAAGTAGGTCTTATATTGCCCATAATACTGATTATTGGTATCTGGATATTCATTATGCGCCGAGTAGGTAGCGGTGGCGGCGGCCCTGGAGGCCAAATATTCAACATCGGCAAATCGAAAGCGGCATTGTTTGATGCAAGCAAAATCAATATCACCTTTAAGGATGTGGCTGGGTTAGACGAAGCCAAAGAAGAGGTAATGGAAATTGTCGATTTCCTTAAGAACCCTAAAAAGTATACCCGCCTTGGTGGCAAAATACCGAAAGGCGTGCTTTTGGTGGGCCCTCCGGGAACAGGTAAAACCTTGATGGCGAAAGCCGTTGCAGGCGAAGCGCAAGTGCCTTTCTTCTCTATTTCGGGTTCCGATTTTGTGGAGATGTTTGTAGGTGTGGGCGCTAGCCGTGTTAGGGATTTGTTTAAGCAAGCTCGCGAAAAAGCACCATGTATCATCTTTATTGATGAGATTGACGCAATTGGTCGTGCCCGCGGTAAAAACATGGTACAGAGCAACGATGAGCGCGAAAACACCCTAAACCAGTTGTTGGTAGAAATGGATGGTTTTGGTACTGATACTGGCGTAATAATTATGGCCGCCACCAACCGTCCCGATGTGTTGGATAGTGCCCTATTGCGCCCAGGCCGTTTTGATAGGCAGATTGGTATTGATAAGCCCGATTTGGTAGGCCGTGAGCAAATTTTTAGGGTACATTTGAAAGGCATTAAAACTGCCGAAGAGGTTAATGCCGGTAAACTATCGGCACAAACCCCTGGGTTTGCAGGTGCTGAAATTGCGAACGTATGTAACGAAGCTGCTTTGATAGCTGCCCGCCGCAACAAGGATTCGGTGGAAATGAAAGATTTCCAGGATGCTATTGACCGTGTGATTGGTGGCTTGGAGAAAAAGAACAAAATAATTAGCCCCGAAGAGAAAAAAGTGGTGGCTTACCACGAAGCGGGCCATGCCATTTGCGGCTGGTTCCTTCAGTATGCCGACCCATTAGTAAAAGTATCAATAGTGCCCCGTGGTATGGCTGCCTTGGGTTATGCCCAGTATTTGCCAAAAGAGCAGTATTTATATAGCACAGAGCAATTATTGGATAGTATGTGTATGGCATTAGGTGGCCGCGCTGCCGAAGAAATAGTATTTGGCCGCATTACCACTGGTGCACAAAACGATTTGGAGCGTATTACCCGTATGGCTTACAGTATGGTAACCATTTATGGCTTGAACAAGAAAATTGGTAACCTGAGCTTTAACGACCCTAACGGCGACTATCAGTTCAAAAAACCATACTCTGAAGACACGGCCAAATTGATTGATATGGAAGTGAAGCTGATGATTGATGAGGCTTATGAGCGCACCAAAGCCCTGCTGCTAAGCAAGCGCAGCGAGCTGGAAGCCGTAGCACAGGAATTGTTGGCCCGCGAAATTATCTTTAAAGACGATTTGGAGCGCCTAGTTGGCAAACGCCCATACGATGATAAAGGCGACCGCCACCCTGAGGAAAATGCGAAACCACATATTGCAGGCTCGGATAATACGCCGCCTGTAATTGAACCTGAAATAACCGTTGCGAGCGATAGCCCAAATACGGATGATGCAAAAAAGCTTAGTCTTGATAGCGACACACCGCTGCCCAGCAATGATGTAGCAGTGTAGCACAATTAGGAGCTTAAAATTAAAAGCGGGTAATGCAGCAAACGCT
>CAIOSU010000493.1 GCA_903861055.1 uncultured bacterium | reverse complement strand
AGCGACCACAATGCCTGTTTGGCTTAAAAATTTTGCCCTACTGATGTTGGTAGGTCCACCATCTGCCGGCTGAGAAACCATTGAAGCTATCCATCGGATAAACCGCTGGAAATCGTCAATAATCAAGAATACGATGATAAACAACTTGCCCAAAAAAGCGAGGGCAATAATACTGAAAACGATTGAGCGCAAACCATTGGGCCAATCTCTTACAGAGTATATAAAGTTGGATAGAATGGTAGCAACAGTAAGGAAGGTAAAACTCCAAAAAATGATGTACCCAATGCGCCTGGCATTATCCGAACTATCGCGTAGAGAAGTTTTTACTGCCTGAAAGGCGTACAAATCGGCAGCCAAAAGCAGAACGGTAATTATAAGAAATATCAATTCTTTTCTCATGTACGAATAACCCTGTCTGGTATAAAAATGTTCGGTGAGGTGTAAAACTATCGTATTTTTGTTGCACCAATTGAAAAATTGGATGAACCCAAATACAAACCTGACGAACGGATGAGAAAAATATTGTTGAGCCTGATGTTGCTATTGGCTGCTGTTTACAGCTACGGACAGACTTTTACCAAAGGCGATACCTTACGTGGCATGCTTACCCCGCTGCGCACTTGCTACGATGTGGTTTATTACGACCTTGATGTAAAGGTGGATATTGCGAATAAGTACCTTTCCGGCTCCACGTTGTTCAAGTTCAAGGCTACGCAAAGTTTTAGTCGTTTGCAGTTCGATTTGTTTGAAAACATGCAGGTTGATGCTGTGGTGTACCATGGCGATACCTTGCCTTTTACCCGCGAGTTCAATGCTGTTTTCGTTGATTTCAAATCACCGATAACCAGCGGCACCACTGACAGCTTTAAGGTTTATTACCAGGGTACCCCCATCGCCGCCAAAATGCCGCCATGGGATGGCGGCCTAGTGTGGCGCACCGATAAAAACGGCGACCCGTTTGTGGGCGTGGCTTGCGAGGGTATAGGCGCCAGCCTTTGGTGGCCCAACAAAGACCACCTAAGCGACGAGCCCGATAGCATGATGATAAGGGTAACTGTGCCCAAGGGATTAACAGATGTTTCCAACGGGCGCTTGCGCCAAACTATTGAATTGGACTCTGCTTGGACGCGCTTTGATTGGTTTGTGGCAAACCCCATCAACAACTACAATGTAACGGTGAACATTGCCAAATACGCGCACTTTCACGACATACATCTCAATACCACTGGCGATACGCTGGATTTGGACTATTACGTGTTGCCTTACAACTTGGAGAAGGCCAAGCAGCACTTTGTACAAGCCAAACCTATGATGACTTGTTTTGAGCAATTTATGGGCAACTACCCATTTTACGAAGATGGCTATAAGCTGGTAGAAACCCCTTACTTGGGCATGGAGCACCAAGGGGCTATAGCGTATGGCAACAATTACAAATCGGGCTATAATGGCGCCGATTATTCTCGTATTGGCTTAAATTTCGATTATATCATCATCCACGAAACAGGCCACGAATGGTGGGGCAATAACGTGAGCATGAAAGATATAGCCGATATGT
>CAIOSU010000492.1 GCA_903861055.1 uncultured bacterium | reverse complement strand
TGTATGCCCACCTTTGGGATAAATTTCCAACGGCTCCTTACGAGCGCGGTGGTAGTTATGTAGATTTTGCACCAGACCGTGTAGCGATGCAAGATGCAACGGCTCAAATGGCTTTGTTACAATTTATGCAAGCCGGTCGTGCCAAGGTGGCCGTGCCGAGTACAGTGCATTGCGACCACTTGATTCAAGCCAAAGAGGATAGCAAAACGGATTTAACGCGTGCGGTAAACGAAAGTAAAGAGGTATATGATTTCTTGGCTTCAGTGTCAGACAAATATGGTATCGGTTTTTGGAAACCAGGCGCGGGAATTATCCACCAAGTGGTATTGGAAAACTATGCATTCCCTGGCGGGATGATGATTGGTACCGATAGCCATACAGTGAACGCTGGTGGATTGGGTATGGTGGCCATTGGTGTTGGTGGTGCCGATGCTTGTGATGTAATGGCGGGCCTTCCTTGGGAGTTGAAATTCCCTAAATTAATCGGTGTAAAATTGACCGGCAAATTAAATGGCTGGACTGCACCAAAAGATGTGATTTTGAAAGTAGCGGGTATCCTTACTGTAAAAGGCGGTACGGGTGCAATTGTTGAATATTTTGGCGACGGAGCCACCAGCATGAGCTGTACCGGTAAAGGAACCATTTGCAACATGGGTGCCGAAATTGGTGCCACTACCTCCACCTTTGGTTACGATGAATCTATGGAGCGTTACCTACGTTCTACCAACCGTAATGATATTGCTGATGCTGCAAATGCAGTTAAAGAACATTTGACGGGTGATGATGAAGTTTACGCAAACCCAGAATTATATTTTGATCAAGTTATTGAAATTGATTTATCAACTCTTGAACCACACTTAAACGGTCCATTTACACCAGATTTAGCTACGCCAGTTTCAGAAATGAAAGCGGCGGCTGCTACACATGACTGGCCTCTAACTGTAGAATGGGGTTTAATCGGTTCTTGTACAAACTCATCTTACGAAGATTTATCAAGAGCTGCTTCTATAGCAAAACAAGCCATTGATAAAGGGTTAGGTACAAAATCATCTTTTGGTATCAACCCAGGATCTGAGCAAGTGCGTTACACTGCAGACAGAGATGGTTTATTGGGGGTTTTTGAAGACTTAAACGCTACAATTTTCACTAACGCTTGTGGCCCATGTATTGGTATGTGGGACAGAGTAGGTGCCGAAAAACAAGAAAGAAATACCATTGTGCATTCTTTTAACAGAAATTTTGCTAAAAGAGCAGATGGTAATCCAAATACATGTGCATTTGTTGCATCGCCAGAAATGGTTGCAGCAATTGCAATAGCTGGAAGGTTAGATTTTAACCCACTAACCGATACGTTAACCAATAATAAAGGCGAACAAGTAAAATTAGATCCACCGGTTGGCGACGAATTGCCTATCAAAGGCTTTGCCGTAGAGGATGCAGGCTTCCAAGCTCCTGCAGCCGATGGCTCTGGCGTACAAGTATTGGTTTCGCCAACATCGCACCGTTTGCAATTGCTAGATCCGTTTAAAGCATGGGAAGGTAGCGACCTTACCGGCCTTAAATTATTAATTAAAGCCAAAGGAAAATGTACTACCGACCACATTTCGATGGCAGGCCCCTGGTTGAAATTCCGTGGCCACTTGGATAACATTTCGAACAACATGCTTATTGGGGCGGTAAACTATTTTAACGAAAAAACCGATACCGTTAAAAACCAATTAAACGGCGAATACGGACCAGTTCCGGCTACGCAACGTGCATACAAAGCAGCTGGCATTGGTAGTATTGTTGTGGGTGATGAAAACTATGGCGAAGGCTCTTCTCGTGAGCATGCGGCCATGGAACCACGTCACTTAGGTGTACGTGCGGTATTGGTAAAATCTTTTGCCCGTATCCACGAAACCAATTTGAAAAAACAAGGCATGTTGGCCTTAACTTTTGCCAACACCGCCGATTACGATAAAATTCTAGAAGACGATCAAATCGATATTGTAGGCTTAACTACTTTTACTCCGGAAAAACCTTTAATCTTGGTATTAAACCATAAAGATGGTTCTAAAGAGGAAATTAGCGTAAACCATACCTATAACGCTCAACAAATTGAGTGGTTTAGAGCTGGTGGTGCCTTAAATATGATGAGAGCCTAATTTCTCGACTTACATGGCAGCACGCAAGCGTGCCGCCATTTTTTATACCGCCTATCCATGAAAATTAGCCTTCTTTGCATCAGTAAAACTACCGAAGCATATTTGCAAGAAGGCATTCGTATCTACGAAAATCGTTTGCAGCATTATTGCAAATACCAACGCACAGAAATTCCCGATTT
>CAIOSU010000491.1 GCA_903861055.1 uncultured bacterium | reverse complement strand
GGGTAAGTAGGATTGGATGGTTGAAGTTTCAATAAGCTATATTCTGGCAGCAGTGCCTAAGAGTCTCCCTGCTCGTAAAGCATAAAATAAATATTTGATGCCAATGCTTATTGTCGGGTTTGGGCTGTTTTTTGCCTACGGCGTTTATAGCTATTGGCGATGGAAAAAGGAGTCAACTCGTGCGCCAAAACCTTAAGTTTAGAACAAATTTTGCCTTCCCATTTTTACGTTAGGTTCAGAACCGTTAATTTTGTCCAAAGTTAGCACTCATGTTACAACCCAATGAGAAGTTCGCAGGTCAAGGCCTCACCTTCGATGACGTTTTGCTCCTTCCCAATTATTCAGAAGTACTCCCGCGCGACGTAGATACCAGCACCCAGCTTACCCGCAACATCCGCATCAATGTGCCTATCGTTAGCGCAGCGATGGATACCGTTACGGAGTATGCCCTAGCCATTGCCATTGCTCAAGAGGGCGGTATCGGTTTCATACACAAAAACATGACCATTGACCAGCAAGCCGAGCAAGTGCGTAAAGTAAAGCGCTCGGAGAGTGGTTTGATAATTGACCCTATTACCCTTCGCCCGCACAATACCATTGGTGAGGCTAAAAAGATAATGACCGAGTACCGCATCGGTGGCATCCCTATTGTTGATGGCGATTTTAAGCTAGTAGGTATTCTTACCAACCGCGATTTGCGTTTCGAGCACGACCTTACTAAGCAGGTGAATGAGGTAATGACCAAGGATAACTTGATTATTGCCCCTGAAGGTACCGACCTTACCATGGCCGAGCAGATACTCAAGCAACACCGTATTGAGAAGTTGCCGATGGTAGACGTAAACGGCAAATTGATTGGGTTGATAACTTATCGCGACATTATTAAAGTACAGAGTTTCCCGAATGCCTGCAAAGACCAATTTGGTCGTTTGCGCGTTGGGGCTGCGGTTGGCGTTACAGCTAACTTGCTGGAGAGGGTAGAAGCCCTAGTGAAAGTGGGAGTGGATGTGGTAACCCTCGATACCGCCCACGGCCACAGCAAAGGGGTAATTGATGCCTTGAAAAGCTTGAAAGCCAAGTACCCCGAACTTCAGGTAATAGCAGGCAATGTGGGTACCCGCGAAGGTGCTAAGGCCCTTGCTGATGCGGGTGCCGATGGTGTAAAAGTAGGTATTGGCCCAGGCTCAATATGCACTACCCGTATTGTTACTGGTATAGGCGTGCCACAGCTTACGGCTATATACGAGGCAGCACAAGGGCTAATAGGTACTGGTGTGCCGGTAATTGGCGATGGCGGCATACGCTACACGGGCGACATTGTTAAAGCCATTGCTGCAGGTGCCGATGCTATCATGGCGGGCTCATTGTTCGCAGGCGTTGAAGAGTCGCCAGGCGAAACGATTATATACGAGGGCCGTAAGTTTAAGTCATACCGCGGCATGGGCTCTGTTGAGGCCATGAAAGAAGGCAGCAAAGACCGCTATTTTCAAGACGTGGAGGACGATATTAAGAAGCTAGTGCCCGAAGGAATTGTTGGCCGCGTGCCGTTTAAAGGTTCGTTGAAAGAAGTAATGTACCAATACGTTGGTGGCATTAGGGCTGGTATGGGCTATTGCGGTGCATCCACTATTGCAATACTACAAGCAACAGCACGCTTTACCCAGCAGAGCGCAGCTGGTGTGCACGAAAGCCATCCGCACGATATACACATTACTAAAGAGGCGCCTAATTATAGCAGATAATAATCACTGTTATATAATAGCTAGCTTTGTAGTATGCAAGGCTCACCGAGTATACTACGGATAATAATAACAGTGCTTGGTTCGCCTATCGCGGGTTGCCAAGCATTGTTGTTTAATGGCTTTTCTGTTGCTAAAGCCATGCTGTTATTGATACTAGGCTATCTTTTTATGGCCTCATTTGCAATGGCAATAGTAAGTCAGATGTATGCACTTTCTGCCAAAACGATATTGTTTACAGCTAAAATAGGTCTTGTTGGGTTGCTCTTTGTTTTGATGGTAGGCCTATTAACCTATCTAGTGACCAAAGTATTTGCCGAAGTGAATATTTCTAGAATAATGCAAGTCGCTGGTTTGTGCAGTATAATCACGATGGTTTTGGCAGTGTTTCTTTTGATTTTGTTGTTGGTGTTTAAGATTTCGCTATTACAAACCTTTGTTGATGGCCCAATAGTATTTACCATACCTGTGGTGTTGCTTTGTTTGCTAATGGCTTATAGTTTGCTGCACATTTCAAACGTGGTAAAACAATCTTTCGCGGCATCAGGTTTGCACCCGACTATGATTTGGTACTTATCGCCGTTGGTATTAGCGGGCAGCATGTTTATTACCCATAGTGTAACTAGCGTAATAATAAGCTAATGGTAAAGCGAACAACAGCTATTGAGTTGTTTCAAAACATCACATCAATCGCTATCTTTGCACCATGACTACGGAAGTACAGAACCTTTTTGACCAAGTGAGCCAAATGCAGGCTCAGGTAGAGCAATATTCAGTGAGCAATAATGATGATCTGGAGCGCTTCCGTATTGAGTTTATTGGTACCAAAGGCAAAGTGAAAGACCTTTTGGCCGCCATTAAAGACGTGCCGAATACCGAGAAGAAGGCTTATGGCCAAACCGTAAATGCCCTTAAGCAAGTTGCCGAAGACCGCTATGTTGCCCTTAAAGAGCAATTTGAAAGTAATCAAACCACTAAGGGTCCTGATTTTGATTTGACCATGCCCGGCGATGCCATTCGTATTGGTAGCCGCCATCCGTTGAATTTGGTTCGCAACCAAATCATCGAAATTTTCAAGCGTATTGGTTATGTAGTGGCTGAAGGTCCGGAGGTGGAAGACGATTGGCACAACTTTACGGCATTAAACTTTCCGCCCGACCACCCAGCTAGGGATATGCAGGATACTTTCTTCGTTCAGAAGAATCCGGATATTGCTTTGCGTACGCACACCTCATCAGTCCAAGTGAGGGTTATGGAGCGCCAAAAACCGCCAATTAGGGCAGTTTTTCCAGGCAGGGTATTCCGCAACGAGACCATTTCGGCTCGTTCGCACTGCTATTTCCACCAAGTAGAAGGGCTGTATATAGACAAGAATGTATCGTTTGCCGATTTGAAGCAAACACTATATCACTTTGCCCAAGAAATGTTCGGGCCCGAGACCAAAATAAAACTTCGCCCATCTTACTTCCCATTTACTGAGCCTTCTGCAGAGCTCGATGTTACTTGCTTTATTTGTGGTGGCGAGGGTTGTCCAGTGTGTAAGTATAGTGGCTGGGTAGAGATATTAGGTTGTGGTATGGTTGACCCTGCCGTATTAGCCAATTGCGGAATCGATCCAGAGGAATACTCCGGTTTCGCTTTCGGTATGGGCATCGACCGCATTACCATGCTTCGCTACCAGATAAAAGACATTCGCTTGATGTCGGAGAACGATGTTCGTTTCCTAGGGCAGTTTAAGGCTGCGTTTTAATAATAGCTTAATTCTTTTGTTTTAAGCTTATCTCTTTTCTCTATCTTTAACCTATGGCTATTAGCAATGTTAAAACCATAGGTATATTGGGTGCGGGCACCATGGGTGCTGGTATTGCCCAATTGGCTGCTCAAGCGGGTTATAAAACACTGCTTTACGACTTATCGCGCGAGCAATTAAATAAAGGGTTCAAAGGCATTGAAGATAATCTATCAAAAGCCGTTGAGAAGAGTATTATAACCCAGCAAACTAAGCTTGATGCCCTTTCTAATCTTACTTTGGTTGATGATATTGGCCAACTAAAGGTTGATGTTTGTATAGAGGCGGTTGTTGAGCGACTCGAAGTTAAAGTAGCGTTGTTTAAGCAATTAGCCGAAATTAACAGTACGACTTGCATTTTAGCCACCAATACCTCATCAATTCCTATTACTCGGGTTGCTGCTGCTATTCCGCACCCTGAAAGGGTAGTAGGTATGCACTTTTTCAACCCAGCCCACATTATGAAGTTGGTTGAGATAATATCAGGCGCGGCTACTTCGAGTGAAGTAGCAAGCACCATATATCAGCTAGCGTTAAAGATGGGCAAGAAACCCGTGTATGCTAATGATTCGCCAGGCTTTATCGTAAACAGGGTAGCTAGGCATTATTACGTTGAAGGATTAAAGCTGTTGGAAGAGAATGTTGCCGACCACGAAACTATTGATGCTTTGTTGGAGAGTAGTGGCTTTAAAATGGGTCCTTTTCGCTTAATGGATTTAATTGGCGTTGATACCAACTACTCTGTTATGAGCTCCATGTACGAGTCTTTCCATTTCGATGCTAAGTTTCGCCCCAGCCGTATACAGCAGCAGAAGGTTGATGCAGGCCATTTTGGTCGCAAAACGGGAAAAGGTTTTTACCAATACTAATATGCCAGTGGGTGCTAGTGCGTTGGATACGGCAAACTTTATCAAGACGCTTTCGCCAAGCAAACTAGCGAATATGGGTCGGGTATACTCGTCATACCTGTTAGCCAAGAAAACCCACAAACCAGTACAGTGGGGTATGCCTTTCAATATATCAATTGAGCCTACTACCGCTTGCAATCTTCGTTGCCCCGAGTGCCCGAGTGGCCTACGTAGTTTTACCCGCGATACCGGAATGATGAAAAATGGCTTGTATGGAAACATACTTGACCAATTACAAGATACGCTGGTGTACTTGTATTTCTATTTTCAAGGGGAGCCGTACCTTAATCCTGCCTTTTTGGATATGGCTGCCCAAGCATCATCTAGAGGAATATATACGGTAACTTCAACCAATGGCCATTTCTTGGATGACGAGCGGGCAAGGCAAACGGTGGAGTCGGGCCTTAGTAGGGTTATAATATCTATTGATGGCACTACGCAAGATACCTACCAGAGCTACCGTAAAGAGGGCGAGTTGGATAAGGTACTACAGGGGGCGGCCAATTTGGTGAAATGGAAAAAACAACTAAAATCGACTACACCGCACATCATTTTCCAATTTTTGGTAGTGAAACCGAATGAGCACCAGATACCAGAAGTTTACAGGCTGGCCAAGGAAATTGGCGTAGACGAGGTAAAGTTAAAGACAGCCCAGATTTACGATTTTGAGCACGGAAATCCGTTAATACCTGAACAGGACCAATATAGCCGCTATGCAAAACAACCTAATGGCACTTTTCAGATAAAGAACAAGCTTGAGAACCACTGTTGGAAGCTCTGGCACTCTAGCGTAATTACTTGGGACGGGCTGGTTGTACCATGCTGCTTTGATAAAGATGCCAAACACAAACTAGGCGACCTCAAAACCCAATCGTTTAATGAAGTTTGGCGAGGCGATAAGTACCAAGATTTTCGCTCGCGGGTATTGCTGTCTCGAAACGAAATTGACATTTGCAAAAACTGCACCGAAGGTTTAAAAGTTTGGGCCTAAAAACATGCTATTGTTGCCAGTTACTTTTACAACACAAGATTTTAAAACACTAACTTTAACTGCAGATTTTTTTCAATGCCCCGAAAATTAATTAACTTTTCCGGCTAGGTTTATTAAGGAGATTTATGGCTATCAGTGATATATATAGAAAAATTTTAGAAGATACCATGGCTGGTTATTGGGACTGGGATATGGTAACTAACTCAGAGTATCTTAGCCCCAGATTTAAGCAAATGTTTGGGTATGAAGACCATGAAATGGAAAATAGCCCAGAATCATGGCAGAAGATTATTTTTCCTGAAGATTTACCGATTCTATACGCTGCTGTAAATGAGCATGTTGGTAGTAAGGGCCAAGTTCCTTTTGATACAATGGCCCGATATTATCATAAAAACGGAAGCACTGTTTATGTGCAGTGCAAGGGTAGTGTAATTGAGTGGGACGAGAACTACCGCCCGTTGCGAATGGTTGGCTCACACGTTGATATAACCAAGCAGAAAGAAGTTGAGGCTAATTTGCGCCAGGCACAAGACTTTTTGAATAAAACTAACCAAGCTGCCCGAGTAGGAGGTTGGCAAGTTGATATGCTTACTAATTCCATTACGTGGAGTGAGGTAACCCGGCTGATTTATGAAGAGCCGATTGATTTCGTGCCTAATTTTGAGGAATCTTTGAGTTATTTTCATTCGGACGATAGTGCCCGTCTTGTGGATGAGTTTATGAAATGCAGCGTAACAGGGCAAGTATTTCAGGTGGAACTGCCAATGTGCACCGCCAAGGGCAATAATTTATGGGTGAGCATTATAGGTAGCCCAGAGTATATAGACGGGCAGTGTGTAAAGGTAGTAGGTGCTTTGCAAGATATTACCAAAATTAAAGCTGCCGAGGATGAGATTCGTTTAAAGAAAGATCAGCTTAGCCATTTTATTGAATTTTCTCCTGCTGCTATGGCCATGTTTGACATGGATATGGGCTACATTGCGGCTAGTTCGAAGTGGTCGGCCATTTATAAATTAGATGAAGAACTAACGGGAAAATCATTTTTTAACGTTCTACCGCAAGCTCCCGAAGAGTGGAAAAAGTATCATGACAGGTGCTTGGCAGGTGAGGTAATTAGTATTGAGGCAGAGCCATTTGTTTGGCAAGATGGCACTATTGACTGGTTTAAGTGGGAAATAAGGCCGTGGTATGAAGTGCCAGGTAAAATTGGAGGTATTGTTAAACTTATTGATATTATCACAGATCAAGTAGCGGCGCGCGAATTGTTGCTGAACGCTAAGCTAGTTGCGGAGGAAGCTTTGGAGTCTAAATCGCGCTTCTTATCCACTATGAGCCATGAAATACGCACGCCCCTTAACGCTATCATTGGTATTTCGCACCTAATGCTAAACAACCCTCGCGAAGACCAGATGGAGAACTTAAGCACGCTTAGATATTCAGCTGAAAACCTTTTAGTGCTAATTAACAATGTACTTGATTTAAGTAAGGTTGAAGCAGGCAAGGTAATCCTCGAAAAACAGCCTTTTTCGTTTAAAGAGATGCTGAGCAACATCAAGCTTTCTTTCTTGGGTCAAGTAAATGCAAAGGGCTTGCAACTAAAATTGATGCTAGATGAGGATATACCAGAAATCGTAATCGGTGATCCTATGCGTATTGGCCAAATTTTTTCTAATTTAATTGGTAATGCAATAAAGTTTACCGAAGAAGGTAAAGTCAGTGTTTCTGCAACGCTAATTAGTAAGGAAGACCTTTTGGCCCGTTTACGCTTCGAGATATCAGATACGGGCATTGGTATTGCAAAAGAAAACCAGAAGTTCATTTTTGAAAGCTTTTCTCAGGCAAATTCCAATATTGCACGCACTTTTGGGGGTACTGGCCTTGGCTTGGCTATATCTAAGCATTTGCTAGACTTATTTGGGAGCGAAATTGAGCTTGAAAGCGAATTGGGGCAAGGTTCTAAATTTTCGTTTGAAATTATACTACCTGTTTGCAAAGATGCGGCATACAAGCAAGTGCAGCAGCAATTAGAAAAAAATATCGAGGATGTATCGCTCAAGGGGTTGAAAATACTCCTGGCCGAAGATAATAAAGTGAATGTGTTGGTTATGAGCCAATATTTCAAAAACTGGAATGTGGAGTGGGATTTGGCGGAGAATGGCCTGATAGCTATTGAAAAAATAAATGCTAACGACTATGACTTAGTGCTCATGGACTTGCAAATGCCTGAATTAGATGGTTTTAGGGCAATAGAAATTGTCAGGGCGCAACCAAATGAAAAGCACCAAAAATTGCCTATCATAGCGCTTACGGCCTCAGCCTCAGTTGCTGATAAAGAACGCTCAAGCAGTTTAGGCTTAGATGGATATATTACCAAACCATTCAAGCCTAAGCAGTTACATGAAATTCTTTTTGGGTATTATACAGCTAAGGAGGGAACAAGGTTTTAATCTACTAAACCTTCATAATTTCCTCTTCCTTCTGTTCAAGGTATTTTTCGACTTTAGCTATAAACTCATTGGTAAGGTCTTGTACTAAGCTTTCGCCATCTTTGGCCAAATCTTCGCTCAATCCGTCTTTTACCAAGCCTTTAATGCCTTCGTTCGCATCACGGCGCACGTTGCGCACTGATACACGGCTTTGTTCAGCAATAAGTTTAATTTTCTTAACCAACTCACGACGCCTATCCTCGGTCATAATAGGTAAGTTAAGGCGTATCATTTCTCCATCGTTTTGTGGATTTAGACCGATGTTGGCGGCATGTATAGCCTTCTCAATAGGGCCAATCATACCTTTCTCCCAAGGCTTAATAATCAATGAGCGGGCATCAGGGGTGGTAATATTGGCCACTTGGCTCAATGGAGTACTGTTGCCATAGTAATCTACAAATACGCCTGATAGCATGGCTGGAGAGGCTTTGCCTGCGCGCACACGCGATAGCTCGTCTTCAAGGTGCACCAGGGCTTTATTCATGGCATCCCTGGCATCGTCAATATAAATTTCAATTTCCTCGTTCATAGGGCTGGTTTAGTTGCTTACGAGAGTTCCTATATTTTCGCCGTTCAAAATGTTAAGCAAGTTGCCGGGCTTGTTCATGTCAAATACTACTATTGGCAAGCCGTTCTCTTTGCAAAGCGTAAAAGCCGTTAAATCCATAATGTTCAGACTTTGGCTATATACCTCGTGAAAAGAAATATTGTCGAATTTAGTTGCCGTAGGTTCTTTTTCTGGGTCGGCAGTATAAATACCATCTACGCGGGTGCCTTTCAATATTACATCAGCCTCAATTTCAATAGCTCTAAGGGCGGCAGCGGTATCGGTAGTAAAATAGGGGTTGCCAGTGCCAGCGCCAAAAATTACTACACGTCCTTTCTCAACGTGCCTTATAGCTCTGCGACGGATATACGGCTCACAAATTTGCTCCATCTTAATTGCTGAAAGCAAACGCGTGTAAACTCCTTCTGCTTCTAGGGCACCTTGCAAGGCCATACCGTTAATTACGGTTGCCAACATACCCATGTAATCACCTTGGGCACGCTCAATGCCATTTTCGGCGGCTTGTAGGCCCCTAAAAATGTTTCCGCCACCAATTACTATCGCTACCTCTGCTCCGGCATCAACAGCCGATTTCACTTCTTTTGCGTATTGGCGTATGCGAACGGGGTCAATTCCGAATTGTTTTTCGCCCATCAACGCTTCGCCACTTAGTTTTAGGAGTATCCGTTTGTATTTCATCGGGTGCAAATGTACCAAAAAAAAGAGAGAACGCAAGTGCGTTCTCTCTTTCATTGTATGAGTTGTAAAGGTTAAAATGTTTATTAACCTAAAGCTACACGTTTAAAGCTAGTAACTGCCAAATCTTTGTTTACCGCTTTCAAAGCTTGATCAACGGTTTTACTGCCGTCTTTTACAAACTGTTGTGCAAGCAAAGTGTTCTCTTTATAGAACTTCTGCAAATTACCTTGCGCTATTTTGTCAACCATGTTTTCAGGCTTGCCTTCAGCTAGAGCTTTTTCACGGCCAATTGCCAATTCGCGCTCAATAACAGTAGGATCAACAGAAGAAGCATCAACAGATACTGGAGACATAGCGGCAATTTGCATAGCTACGTCGCGACCAACAGATGCAACTGCTTCGTCAGTAGGCAATGATAGCGCAACCAATACACCGATTTTGTTTCCAGCGTGGTTGTATGCTACTACACCCGGAGCGGTAACTTTTTCGTAATCTGTCAATTGAATGTTCTCGTTTATTTTGCCTACCATTTCGATAACCTTTTCACCGATGGTAAGACCTTCGTATGGCAAGGCTTTCAAAGCTTCCAAATCAGCAGGCTGATTGTCGATAGCAAGTTTAGCGATGTCGTTGGCAAACTTAACGAATGCTTCATTTTTTGATACAAAATCAGTTTCGCTGCTCAATTTGATAACGATACCAGTTTTGCCATCGGCAGTTGTAAGCGCTACTGCTGCACCTTCGCTAGCCGCTTTCCCAGCACGCAGTGCCGATACTTTTTGACCTTTTTTGCGAAGGATGTCGATAGCTGCTTCAATATCGCCGTTGGATTCGGTAAGGGCTTTTTTGCAGTCCATCAAACCGGCACCAGTTTTTTGCCTTAGCTCATTAACTTCAGAGGCTGTAACTCCCATGATATGTCTAGATTGTAAGTTAAATTAACGTTTTCTTGGACCACCTGCACCGCCAGCACCTGGGCCACCGGCTGGTTTGCGCGCACGGCTAGAGCCGCCAGCAGCACCACCTGGGCCACCACCTGTACCACTACGCTTGCGAGGGCCACCGCTGTTACCATCGGCACTGCGTTTTTTGCTATCGTCTTCGTCGTCTATGCGCAAACGGTTGCCGCGTCCTTCTTCCTCATCATCATCGTCAGCATATTTAGATGCTTCCATTTCATCCTTCTCGCTCTTACGATCTTGCAAGCCTTCAATGATAGCCTCAGTAAGGTACTCGGTGATGATAGCTACTGATTTGCTCGCGTCGTCGTTTGCTGGTATTGCAAAGTCAACTTGGGTGGGATCAGAGTTAGTATCAACGATACCGAATGTAGTTACATTCAATTTTGTAGACTCGGCCAAAGCAATATGCTCGTGGCTAATATCAACAATAAATATAGCAGCAGGGATACGGTTCAATTGGGCAATACCACCTAGTATTTTTTCCAATTTCTCTTTCTCACGACTTAATACCAAACGTTCTTTTTTGGTAATGCTTTCGCTGCCCTCGCTCAGCATTTTGTCAATGCTTTGCAATTTTTTGATGCTCTTACGGATGGTAGCAAAGTTGGTAAGCATACCGCCCAACCAACGCTCTGTAACGAAAGGCATATTTGCACGAATTGCACATGCTTTAACTACTTCTTTGGCTTGCTTCTTGGTAGCAACAAATAGTATTTTCTTTCCGCTACGGGCAATGCTTTTCAAAGCCGCTGCAGACTCTTCCAATTTGGCGTGAGTCTTGTAAAGGTCAATAATGTGGATACCTTTCTTCTCCATGAAGATGTATGGCAACATCTTAGGGTTCCACTTCTTTTTTAAGTGACCAAAGTGTACGCCGGCTTCCAGCAACTGCTTATGGGTAATTTCTTGCATATTATGAGTATATAGGAGATTCGGTGATTAACGTTTGCTGAACTGTGCACGTTTACGGGCTTTGCGCAAACCTGGTTTCTTACGTTCAACTACGCGAGAATCACGGGTCATTAAGTGCTCTTCCTTCAACTTTGGTTTGAAATCTGGGTTTAGGTCAACCAAAGCACGGGCAATACCCAGTTTAACTGCATCGGCCTGACCTTTTACACCGCCGCCTCTAACGTTGGCACGAATGTCAAATTCGCTGGTCAAACCCAATAGGTTTAATGGCTGCTCAACTTTAGTACGCAAGTGGTTTACGCTAAAGTATTCTTTGTAATCTTTGCCGTTTACAGTTATTGCACCAGTACCTTTGCTCAAGATAACGCGGGCAATTGCAGCTTTACGACGGCCAAGTCCGTTATTAACGCTCATATTAAGTTATTACAGTGTTAGGGTTTGAGGTTTCTGTGCAGCGTGTGGGTGCTCAGCCTCTTGATATACAAATAGTTTGGTGAACATGACACTGCCAAGTTT
>CAIOSU010000490.1 GCA_903861055.1 uncultured bacterium | reverse complement strand
CTTCTGGAAAAAGGTCGCTCTCAAAGTTGTTGCTGGCGCCTAACGGCGTGCTACTCATGCGCCAATTGATGGCAGGAAACTTCAAATCGTAGCTACTGCTACTACCCTCAAAATCGTCGATATATACCAATCCGGCAGCACCAATTGCCTTGGAGTGGCCAGGTTTCAGGTGGGCCATTTCTCCAGTAATACTAAAGCTGGAAACCTCTTTGGTACTGTAAAACGGCAACTTATCAACCAACCAGGTAAGAAACTGCGACTCGGTGTTGTACTTAAAATCGAGCCCGAAAATGTTGTTGGCAATTGGGTCGTCGCCAATGTTTACTTTTTGCGTAAAAGGGCGCTCCTTAAGGAACATGTGGGTAGCACCGATAGAAAACTTATCGGACACCCAATAATCCAAACGGGTACCAAACAAGGTGCGCTGCTGGAAACCAAACAAGGTATTGTTCTCAAACGATACGTTGATAGGCACCCCTGAGTTTAGCACGCCTTCGTTTATTATCTTCACCCTACCCAGCGAGTAGTCTACGGTGTAATCTTGCCCTTCAACCAAACGCTGGCCACCAGCGGTTACCACCACCGAGCCCTGTGGCACGTTGAATGCCCCTAACGAAATTTCGGACGAAACCGACGATTTGTACTGCCCCTTCAGCACAAAACGGTTGTACTGTGGGTATTGCTGGGCTATTACTTTTATGGAGTCGTAAAGCTCATCGTAAATAACGTTCTCGGCCACGGTTGTTTGCTCATCAGCCGGGAACTGCTCCCTTAAATCTTGCCCGAAAGGCTCCAATACCGGGAAAATAATACGCCCATTGAGCGGATTGATGGTAATACCAGACCTGAAATCGAACACCCCATCGGGTTGTGGGTCGCCTTGGTTGTTAAATTTATCTAAACCTACCACACGCACCAATGGCTGCCCTTGCAGGCTGCCCACTGGCAAGTAACGTTTCAAACCGCCGCCCGGGTCTTGATAAAAAACCTCCAGCCTAAAATCTTCTTGGTTTACCTGGAAGGCCCCAATGGAGTAGATGTTTTTCATCATCAAATCCCAAATAGGAACGGTAGGCCTAATGGACGTAGCCTTCAACATTTTTAGGAACAATACCTTACTGGCCGAAATGGAATCGGGCGGAATATCTTGTGCAAACTCACCTACCTTGTATAGCTCGCCATTGAAGGTGTACTCAAACGCTACAGCCAAAACCTCGTCAGGATACAAGGCTTGGTTGAGCGATACATAACCCAACACAGGGTTGTAGGTATACTCCGATGCGGTTAACTGCCTAGCGTAAACCTTTTC
The DNA here is from genome assembly GCA_903861055.1 of uncultured bacterium. Classification (GTDB taxonomy): domain Bacteria; phylum Bacteroidota; class Bacteroidia; order Chitinophagales; family CAIOSU01; genus CAIOSU01. The sequence goes on along the minus strand of CAIOSU010000490.1, from coordinate 6,658 downwards.
ATAATCTACAGTTGGTTCAAGGCCCGCACTTATTAGGTTGGGGCTTACTTGGTCAATGTTTCTGAAACCCGGTGCCTGGGTAAGGGTGCCATAAAGCGTGTTGGAGTTGTTGTTGGGCTGCCCGCTACCGGCATTGGGCAACACCAATGGGTTGAATATACGGGTAGGCTCCGCCAAATCTTGGAATGCCACAATATCTCTTACATTTTGGGTGGCCCCGGTGCGGTTGGTTACCCAAACCTCTAAACGGGTTACTTGCACCTGAGAGCTGATGTTGGGCAGCGTGGCCAAAGCCGCGTTGTAATTTTCTCGGAAAGATTGAGCTAAGAAATAGTGGCGGTTTTCGTCATACTCGTCGCTGAACACTTCAAAGTTTTGAACCTGCGCACCGTTTTGTATCTGTAAGTTTTGCGAGCGCGATTTTTGTTGCGAGAATACGTTGCTGATGGTTAAGCGGCCAAACTGGAATTTGGTAGCCACCCCAAACAAGCTTTGTGTGCCCTGAATCAAAGATGTTGGCAACGACCAACTTACGTTGCCGGCCTCAATGCTCCTGATAATGTCATCCTCCTCGCCTTCGTATTTCAGCTTAATTTGGTTCTCAAAATCGAAAGTGGCACCCGTATTGTAGTTCAAATTAATTTTCAAGAGGTCGGCAATGTTGCCCGTAACGCTCATGTTTATGTTCATGTCAAAATCGAATCCACCTTGCTTACGGGCCTGTTGGGTAAGTATGGGGTTATCAATTTTCTGCACGTTGCCGCCCAGCGTAATATCTACGTTTCCGCTTGGCTTAATTTCTATGGGCCCGAAACCGAAACCTTTTTTATCCTTGTTCGGGATGATTTTCGGGATAATGCCATCCTTTTCTACCAATTGAATGGAGTTAACTCTTTCGCGGTAATACTCGCGGCGGGTTTGCTCTTCTTCGTATTTCAAGTACTCTTCAAAGGTCATGTACACCGGTGGGCGAACCGCAATGCCGTTTACGGTTTCGGTAATAATAAACCTATCCGTTTCGGTATCGTACTCCACATTCTTTTCTATGGCTGCTGGGTCGTTCAACAAAAACGGGTTTGGGTTGTTCCCTGTTAGGTGGTCGCCTTGGCGGTCGTCGATGGGGTAAACCAAGTCAATGGGTTTGCTGGTATCGCCTGGGGTGGTTGCAGGGGCTATTGGGTCGTTGGGCACTACCGGGGCTGCTGGGTCGGGGCTATCAACGGCAAAAGTTATCCATTGATTGGGGAATAAGTACTCGTTGGGCCCGGGAGGGTCCAATAACAATACAGCACCTCCAGCGCCAATGGCCGCTGTGGCAAATAAAAGCACTGCACCGAGTGAAAGTATGTAGCTTCTTCTTATCACTTATCCCTTCCTAATTCCTATAAAGCCTTTAGTGCTAGTTTAATGATAACTTCTACGGCAGCGTCTTTTCCCTCCGCTGCTATTACTTTATCTATTGCTTTTTCGGCTTGGTTGCGCTGGAAACCTAGTGCGACCAAGGCAGATAACGCCTCATCTCTATTCGTATTGCCTACACTGGTTATTAAAATTTCGGCCCCATCAACGGTTTTTATCATCTTGTCTTTGAGTTCCAAGATAATACGTTGTGCAGACTTAGCCCCAACGCCTTTTATTTTTTGTAACTGTACCACATTGCCCTGCATAATGGCTTTCTGCACCTCGCCCGGCACCATTGACGACAATGCCAGCCTGGCGGTAGACGGGCCAATGCCCGATACCGAAATTAAGTGGGTAAACACTTGCTTCTCCAATTCGTCGGCAAAACCATACAGGGTATGGCTTGTTTCGGTAATATGGAGGTACGTATGCACCAATGCTTCGTCTTTGTCTTGCAACTGGCCGAAGGTATTTAGGCTTATAAATACCTGATAACCAATTCCGCCAGACTCAACAATGAGGTATACGGGTGTTTTTACAGTAAGCTTACCTTTTATGTAAGCAATCATTGGCAGTTTGGAATTAGACAGGGCAAAGGTAAAATTTTGATAACACATTTTAACAGTGCACTACAACGTAATATTGCACACAAGGATAATAAATTAGACAGACGGCAGATTGTAGGCCCAAGGTGATGCCATAACTATATACCATAGAAGCATTTATGGTGGTTAATACTGTGCCGTTTTGGGGTTTTTTGTCCTTTTAGTCTACCCCGAGTGCCCATAAATAGTAGGTTTCCGTTTGCCCAGGTGCGAGTATATAGCATAGCGTATGGCATCGCAGGCGTGGTCGTTGTCCTTAACGGGGTCGTCGAGCAAGTTGCCTTCGGCATCGGTCTTCCAGGTATAGTTATCCAGTTCATTCAGCACGTTTACACTATTTTGCACCACATGTATGCGGTACTCCTTCACCTTACCAATGCCGCTAAACACGCTCTTTTCGGCACCTTTTACGTGGTATCCGGCCTGTTGCATCTCTTTTATCTTTTCGGGGCTGGCACTATCGGCATATATATTGTCGGTTTTGCTTATCTCGAGCCTATCCATCAAATCAATCATTGCCGGTGTGGTAAGGCGGCGCTTATAGAACACTTCCTCTAGGTAAATGTCTTTTTCGTAGTAAGCCACCCGTACCATAGCACAAGGGTTGTTGTAGCCAAAATCGAGACCATAAAGCGTTTCGGTGACGTTTTCGGGTATCCGGCTAATGATCTTGTAGTCGTAAATAATGGCATTGCTATTTTCGCCCCACTCGGCTAGCGCATATATTTTATAATATTCCGGGTCAAGTTCCTTCATTTCGGCCAGCATTTCGCCAAATGCTAGACCAACTTTATCATTGTCTGTGTGAATCGTTATTAACTTAAAAGTATTTATCGGTTCTCGGCCATAAAACTGCTGGTAGACAAAATTCTTTTTGCTGATAGGGTTGAAGGTGCAGATAATTTGTAAATAAGTTTCCGTTTCGCCTCGAAGCCTTAAATCAAGCTGCCTGAAATCCCTAGCGCTCAACTCGGTGGCCTCCTCTACCCAAATGCCCGTAGGTTGTGCCAGACTTTTCAGTTTTTCGGGGTCGTCAATGCCCGTAGTTATCAGGGTATTGCCGTTTTTCAAACATTCAATTTCTAGCCTGCTTTCCGAAAATTTAAACTCGTCTTGCCAGCCATGGAAATAAATTACATCCTTCAATTGCTGATAAACGCTATTGCGAATGGTGCGGGCCACTTTGCGCACCACTACAAACCGATGGCCGGTTTCCTCCTTCATGCGGTAGAGTATTTTTTGGGCAGCAAAAAAACTTTTGCCACTACCAGCACCGCCCATTAGCAAAAGATAACGGCTTTGGTTGGCAAAAGCTGGGTGATATATTTTGAGTATATGTTCGGTCATGATAAGGCAAATTGGTTTCGGGGATAGGGACAATACACAGGCCGATGGCTGCAAAAACGCGCCAAAAGGTGAGCATGAAAATGTAAGATTTTTGGGTGCCTTAGTGGCTAATGCATTATACCGAAGCCTTAGGCTCCATAACGGCTAAGTAAGGGAAAATCCAGGTGGGGTCGGTATCCTCGGCCTCAATACGGTACCATTTGCTGCCAAGTTTTAGAAAGCCTTTCAGCACAAATATTTTCCCATTAAACAATTGCTCGTAATGGAACGGGCGCCCGTTGAGTTTTACTTTGGTTTTGCCATCGGTTATGGGTATGCCCTTAAACTCAGCCATGGTAAAGCACTTGGCATCTTTTACCACCTCGCTATCGCATACCAGCAGAAAGGTTTCCAGGTCTTCCACCTTCATGCCGGGCGTGGTAGTTACTATCAATTCTAGGCTAGCTACTTCTTCTTGTTTAGTTTTAGAGAGCTTGGCAACTGGCAGCTCGTTTAGATCGTTTTTGCCAGCACCGGTGCCCTTAGCCACCGTATCGGCTTGGTTGGCAGCAACTGGCGCATCAGCGCCATTGCCACCAAAGTTGCACGCAGAAAAAGCTATAGCCAGTATGGCAAAAGTATAAAGCGGTGTTTTCATGTCAGGGTGGGTTCAAATCTAAAATTGTTAAGCAAAGCGCTTATATCATTACAAACTTGCTTTCTTTAAATAGCTCGCGCAAATCGGGTGGCATGCCAGTTATGCGGTCTTTAAAGTCGTTCAGCTCATCCAAGCTTTTATTGGATAGTAGCTGAACCATCTCGTCCAGCGCCTTCATGCCCAATATCAATGGCATCACGGTGTAGGCCATTTTATCGCCATTAAACGATGCCACCATTTGGTATTCGGTAAGCTCGGCGCGTGGTACGCGGGTAACGGCGCATTGCCCTATCCAGCTATTCACATCAAAGTTTTCGCAGTCGTAAAAAGCATTGGATCTGGCTTCTAAATCAGCATGGCTTCGCATATACTCCTGCATATTCTGCTTCGATTCCGTAGAGAGGCGCGCTTCCATTTCGGCATGGCACTCCATACAAATGGCGTACTCAAAAATAATGTCCTGCACGTTATACTTCACATAGCGTTTCACGGCCTTCTCTACCATATACCAGGTTTCGGGCTGCAACAAACCTTTTTCGCACACGCTGCAGCACTCAAATGGCTTGCCCGTGGCTTCCGAATAGAACTCTTTGGGTATCGCTACCAGCTTCGGAAACTCCTCTATTTCTTGCTCTTCCTCAAAATCTTCAAAATCATTATTCATAGTTGCACGCTTATAGCATAAAAGTAAGGCAAAAGGGCGATTCGTAAAAACAATAAACAAAAACCCTTTGTTTGCGTATATATTAAATACAAACCCATTCGCTATGGAAAACGGTTCACGCATCGAAGTATTACTTGAGTTTGGTCGCATTTGGCTACGCGATGATGGCATAGTGCAAGTAACCATTGACAACGGCGCCCACATTCGGTACCGTGAAGCCCAAAAATTGATGGAGACCATCAGTGGTCTATCGCGTTATACCAGCCGCCCTATAGTGGTTGACCTAACCCAAATAGCCAGCATTGAGACCAGTGCAAAGCTACACTTCATCAGCACCCGAACCGACAACCACAACCTCTGCATGGCCATGATTATTGCCTCGCCGTATGGCAAAATGGTGGCCAACCTATCGCTTTTGTTCCAACACCCAGGTTGCCCAACCCGCTATTTCAATTCGCCAGAGGGCGCTTTGCACTGGAGCGGGCGTTTCCAACCGAACCAAACAGGGGCTATACATACCCTTGCAGCCTAAACTGTATAAAATACCCTACACTTTAACGAAAAACCCATGCCACCCGTTGGCATCTACTGCGAGCAAAGCTTGCAAATACGCCATTTGTATAACGATATTTGATGCAACTGAACCCTTACACAGTTATGTTGCGATTGATGAGTTTGGCTGTTATCAGCACTTTAGCATTGCTTATTGCGTCGTTTGCGCCGCAAAGTAAGCCTGCGCCTAAAACCATACAAATTGGCAACCAGCTTTGGCTTGCCGAAAACGTAAACGTGCCCTACGCTGGCTCGTGGTGCTACAACAACGACCCTTTGAACTGCAAAAAATATGGCCGCCTGTATAATTACGAGTTGGCCACGCTTGCCTGCTCGCGCATTGGCGAAGGCTGGCGCTTGCCCACTAACGCCGATTGGGAGACTATGGTTGCCACCCTGGGCAGCGTAAAACTTGCCGCACTAAAACTAAAACCGGGCGGCGATATTGGTTTTAATGCCGTGTATGGCGGTTTTAAAGTTGAAAACACCGAAGAGTTTAAGGCCGAAGGCAGCGAAACCGCATACTGGACCTCGAGCCCAATGAACCCAAAACAAGTGTTTATAAGAGAAATAAAGAGCTTTAGCCCCATGGTGATAGAAGGCTATGCGGCAGTTGACCGTGGCTTGAGCTGTAGATGCGTTAAAGACCTGCCCAAAGGAGAATAAGACCACTCCGGCGAGCACACCTTCATATCTGGTTTCATTACGTTTGGTTGTTTGCACCGGCGCGATTGGTCATCGCGCCGGTTTTTTTATGTCTTACTTTGCTCCTGCCTCCTCCTTTGCCGCCTCGTCATTTTAGGCAAATCCATGCCAGTAGTAACAGTCGTGGCTACTTTCTCAATGGAACGGCCAATAACGTAACCGCCCAATCCCAGCTCTAGTAGGCCCCAAAAACGCTCGGGCAACTCAATGGTGGGCATGGCAAACCAAAACCCCAGCACCGGTTGTAGAAAGTAATGAAACACGATAATAAAGGCAAACGCCAACATAACCAGTGGGCGCCAGTTGCGCTGCAGTTTGGTACCTTGCAGCTCAGTGTTCAGCACATCGCGTTGGTAGCTGGCTAGTTCGCCTAGGTTTTTCAATATTACCTCACTTATCTCCTTTCGGGCAGCAAGGCGCTCGGGTTCATTGGTGATGAGTTTATCTAGTGCATTGCCGGTGGCATCTACCAATTCGGTAGCGGCCCCAGCTATCAGTTTGGGTATAAGAGACATGTTTGGTTAAGGGTTATGAGTTACGGGTTGCGAGTTACGAGTTACGGGTTGAGTTGCGGCGTAGCTCTTTGATTTTGGTAATCAATGTAATGACGCCAATACCAATGCCAATAATTAGGGCCAAGTATTGCAATACGGGGGTGGAAGTATCCATAAGCGTTTGCAGCGCCCCACCCACCGACGAAAACATCCCCAGCCCCGGGTGCTCCCGGAGAAAAATGGTGACTTTGTG
>CAIOSU010000489.1 GCA_903861055.1 uncultured bacterium | reverse complement strand
TGGTGCTGGTTAAGCGGATGCTGTCGTCGCCCATAATCTTACGGGTTTCGTTCACCATTTTCATCTCCTCCTTAGTGTAGCCGTTTTCCAAAAACACATCAATGTGCGGTATGGCGTTCATATCAATGGTATAGGCGTAGGCCTTAGGCCCCGTATAAGTTTCGCCGGCCGAAGCGGCTTGGCGTTCGCCGTTTAGTTGGTCTACCGCCTTTACACCCGTACCTGTTACCGATTGATAAGTGCTTACCACTACCCTTTTTACTTGATAGCGTTCGTGCAATGGTTTCAAGGCCACTACTAGCTGTATAGTGCTGCAATTGGGGTTGGCAATAATTTTATCGTCTTTGGTCAACACATGGGCATTAACCTCAGGCACTACCAATTTATTAATGGGGTTCATGCGCCAAGCGCTGCTGTTGTCAATAACCGTAATGCCTGCCTTAGCAAATTTTGGCGCCCACTCTAACGATGTATTGCCCCCAGCCGAAAATAAGGCCACTGCTGGCTTAGCCGCAATGGCATCTTCCATGCTTACTACGTTGTAGCCCTTGCCTTTGTATTGTACCAATTTGCCGATACTACGCTCAGAGGCAACAGGTATCAACTCGGTTACAGGGAAATTTCGCTCTGCCAATACTTCCAGCATTTTGGTACCTACCAGGCCGGTGGCACCTACTACGGCTACTTTCATAATGATGTGTAGTTTGGGGGCAAAGATAATTAATAGGCGTTAGACGCAAGACACAAGACACAAGACACAAGATTTTTCTTTTTTAAAATTCGTTTACGAAAATAATCGCAATAGATAGGACACAAAGCAGAGTATAGCGCAAGCTAAACATTCAAAGTGTCTTGCGTCTTGTGTCTCAAAAAGCTCACTGCTTCAAATAAAAATACTGCCCAAGGCCTACGGTAAAAATCCAGTTGCCAATAAGCCCATGCACGATGGAGGCAATCAAGATAGATTTGTAACGATAATACAGCCCAGCATAAATAAAGCCACCTAATGTTGAGAGAAACACCGTAAGCCAATGGCCAAACATAAGGTGAGCCAAGCCGAACAAAACACCGTTTACGAATATGAGCATATAAGGACTGGCAAATAGGTGCTTATACCGCTCCATGAAAAAGCCTCGGAATAACAATTCTTGCGTAATACCCGAAAAAACGGGATAAAAACCCATAACGGCCAGCCACCGCAAGGGTTCTTGCCGTGGCATGATGAATAGCTGTTCGGGCGTGGTGAGGCAAACAAAGAGGGTGCTGCCTATTGCAAACAGGGCAAACAAACCCCACAGATAAGGCCAATCGTTAAGGCCATTGAGGCCAAACACCTTATTGCTTACCTTGGGGTGACGATAAATATAGGTAACCGCAATTACCGACAGCGCAACCATGGTAACAATAAAGTGAAATGGCAATAACTTAAAGAAGTGCAGCAGTGGTATGCCCACAAACAATACCAGCATTTCAGTCCATAGCAGTGTTCTGCGGGAGTTGGAAAGGTTATCGGAGGTAAGTAAACGTTGGCTCATAATCGGTTCAGACCCTTAAACACTAAAATCCGTTGCATTGGTCCGCGAAACTTAATCCAGAACCCACTCCGAAACCACTACTTCACGGGTGCTTCGCTTAATAGTATACAACTTATTGCCCTGCCAAGCTATACCTTGCCCCTCGCACTCCACGGGGTATGTAGCCTCAAGTTGCAGCACCCTCCCCTCTTTTGGGAAACTTACTTTATAAACCTCCGCAGCATCATGGCCGGTAAGATATAGCTGGTCATCAGGGCCAAAAGCCCCGCCTGAGATGCTCTTAGGTTCCATTTTGTCAATCAACTCATTGGGCAAATAGTAGCTATCCGTGCGCTCCCAGCCTACATTGAATTTATCCAACCGCGTATCAGCCGAATTACGGCCGGGCTCGGCCTTGTCGCCACTATAGTGCGCAAACAGCACCCACCAGGCATTGTTGTGGCAAACCACAATATTAGCCGCCCCATCAAAAGCCCCAAACTCTAACGTGCGATAGTGCTCCATGGTTTTGGTATCCAGTATCTCAATGGTACTAATTCGCGGCACGGCTGGATAATTG
>CAIOSU010000488.1 GCA_903861055.1 uncultured bacterium | reverse complement strand
TTGTAAGCCAACATTTTGCCTGGGAATTTGGCGTGGATAGCCTCAGCAAAAGCCTTAGCGTAAGCCAAATCAGGGTTGCCGGTTTCCATCCATACCAAGTCAGCATACGGTGCGTAGGCCAAACCACGATCAATGCCTTGCTCCAAGCCATTTTTTACGTAGTAGAAACCTTCGTTGGTGCGCTCGCCAGTGATAAATTTATGGTCGCGTGGGTCAATATCGCTAGTAATCAAGTTAGCCGCTTCAGCATCAGTACGAGCAATAACCAAAGTAGATACACCCATTACGTCGGCAGCCAAACGAGCAGCTATCAATTTGTTGATACCTTCTTGGGTTGGCACCAATACTTTACCACCTAAGTGGCCACATTTTTTAGCGGAAGAAAGTTGATCCTCGTAGTGGGCACCAGCGGCACCTGCTTCAATAAGGCTCTTCATCAATTCAAAAGCATTCAAGTTACCACCAAAGCCAGCTTCGGCATCAGCAATAATTGGCACGTTCCAGTAGATGTCGCCATCACCGTTTACACTCTGGATTTGGTCAGCACGCAACAAAGCATTGTTAATGCGCTTTACTACAGCCGGTACGCTGTTTGCAGGGTACAAACTTTGGTCAGGGTACATTTCGCCAGCCAAGTTAGCATCGGCAGCTACTTGCCATCCGCTCAAATAAATAGCCTCCAAACCAGCTTGCACTTCTTGTATAGCCTGGTTACCGGTTAGGGCGCCCAAACCAGCAATAAAAGGCTGTGTGGTTAGCTTGTGCCAAAGACGCTCAGCACCCAATTTGGCCAAGGTGTATTCAATTTCTACTGATCCGCGTAGTTTCAGTACATCTTCGGCGGTGTAAGGGCGCTCGATCCCTTTCCAACGGGGGTTAGTAGCCCAATCGTTTTTCAATGCATCAATACGTGCTTGCTTGCTCATTGTTTATGGAGAAGTTTAAGGAAAAAGAAAGAATTTTTTTAAGTCTTTATTAAGTACGAGGTACGAAGTACGATTTACGATTGTGTGAAATGTATTATACCTAGTTATTTTTCGAATTGTTAAATCTTGCTGTTTTTAATGATGCCACTACGATTCTTAAAAGTTCATCTCCTTCCTTTACCAATCGTTGGCACTCGGTTTTGTCACTGGTTAATAACTCTTCAATAAGTTCGAGAAAGTAAACAGATTCATCAGATTCTTCCTCAACTATTTTAAGTTTATTGATAAAGTCTGCCGTAGATTTGGCTCTGCAAGCTGCTCGATAATTGGCGCCCATTGAACTTGAACACCTAATTACCTGCTTTGCAAAAACAAAAAAGGCAGTCTCTTTCGGTAGTGTATTGCAAAATCGAACAACATCAATGGTAAATCTTTTATACCTAGTGATGAGTTGATTTTTATCCTTTTCCATCAAAGAACTCATTTATTGCAATTTACAATCGTACTTCGTACCTCGTAAATCGTAAATCGTACTTATAAAACTAATCAATCAATCAAATCATAAGCCGGAAGCGTCAAAAACTCCACAAACTCATCATTATCTATCAATTGGTCGAATATCTCAATGGCTTTCTCAAATTTACCGTTTACGTAAGCCTCGGTTCCTACATATCCTTTAATCTTCTCCAACTCACTTGGTACCAATGAGCGGTATAGCTCCAAATTCACCTCACGGCCATCGTCCAATTTGCTCTTGTGCTTTATCCACTGCCAAACTTGCGTGCGGCTTATTTCGGCAGTAGCAGCATCTTCCATCAGGTTATAGATGGCAGCAGCACCATTGCCACGCAACCAGCTCTCTAGGTATAAGATACCCACATTTATGTTCTTACGCAACCCTTCTTCGGTAATGGTGCCCGCTGGTGGGGTTACCAAGTCAGCAGCGGTTACGTGCACGTCTTCGCGCTTTACGTGTAGTTGGTTCGGGGTAGGCATGTATTCGTTAAACACGTCCATGGCCAATTGCACTAAGCCCGGGTGAGCTACCCAAGTACCATCGTGGCCGTTTTTGGCCTCGCGCTCTTTGTCGGCTTTTACTTTGTTTATGGCAACAGTGTTGGCCGCATCATCACCTTTAATCGGGATTTGAGCTGCCATACCGCCCATAGCGTGCACGTTACGTTTGTGGCACGTTTGTATAACCAATTGTGAGTAGGCGCTCATAAACGGCACGGCCATCGTTACTTGGTCGCGGTTTGGCAAGATGCACTCTGGCTTGTTGCGGAAACGTTTGATGTAGCTGAAAATGTAATCCCAACGACCACAGTTAAGGCCGCAAGAGTGTTCTTTCAGTTCCCAAAGTATTTCGTGCAATTCAAAAGTTGCCAATATAGTCTCTACCAATACAGTAGCCTTAATAGTGCCCTGTGGTATGTTCAATTCATTTTGTGCCAATACAAAGGCATCGTTCCAAAGGCGAGCTTCTAGGTGGCTCTCCATTTTAGGAAGATAGAAGTAAGGACCACTTCCACGGGCTATAAGCTCTTTGGCATTGTGGAAGAAGTATAAACCAAAATCGAACAAGCCGCCTGATACTACCTCACCATCAATTTCTACATGCTTCTCAAGTAAGTGCCAGCCACGCGGGCGTACTAGCAAGGTAGCTACCTTATCGTTTAGTTTATAGCTTTTACCGTTCTCTGGGTTCTCGAAAGAAATGGTGCGGCGGATGGCATCACGCAAATTGATTTGGCCACTGATGTTGTTGCTCCAGTTTGGCGAGTTGCTGTCCTCAAAGTCGGCCATAAACATTTTGGCACCTGAGTTCAAAGCATTGATAATCATTTTACGATCGACAGGGCCAGTAATCTCTACGCGGCGGTCTAGCAAATCGGCAGGCAAAGGGGCCACGGTCCAATCGCTTTCGCGGATGTGTTTGGTTTCTGGCAAAAAGTCGGGCATTGCGCCAGCATCCAACTTGGCTTGGCGGCCTTGGCGAGCTGCCAGCAACTCTTTGCGGCGACCATTGAAACTGCGGTGCAACTTCGCAACAAACTCTAAAGCTTCGGGGGTTGAGATGCTTTCAAACTCCGGGGTTATCTCGGCCTTTATCACTACTCCTTTCACTAGTTGTTGCTCGTTTACAGACATCAGTTTCGTTGTTTTGGTATGCGTACTATTAAAATAAAGTGCAAAAATACGGTGTTATGCTTAGAAACCCAAGTTTTTTATTGCTAGATACTTTACAATTAACACTTTATGCAGTTTGTGTTAACAAATGTTGTTGGGCGAATAACTTTTGCCTAATGCAGCATCTTCGGTTTATTGCAATTAATCATTATCTTTAGCAAGGAAGCTTTAACAATAAGAGAATGCAGCATAAATTACTGTTGTTGATCATTAGCATTATAGCCTTAAGCATAGATGGATTTACACAAAACGATAAGCCCCGATTTGCGGTTTATAGCGCTTCCGATACCGTATATATTACACCTGATGTAATGCCCAAATTCCCCGGAGGGGACGAAGGGCTATTGGAGTATTTAGATGAAGTAGCGTTTCCTCTTTTCTTTATTGAGTATCTTGTTCTTGCCGAGGAAGGCGACTGGGAAGGAACGGTTTACATAGAGTTCGTTATCAACAAAGATGGCACCGTGAGTAATGCAGCCATTAGCGGCTCAACGGGCTATGGGCCTTTGGATACGGCTGGGTTGCAGCACGTGCAAGGTATGCCTAACTGGAAACCTGGCAAACAAAACGGAAAGCCTGTAAAGGTGCAAAAGGTTGTGGCAGTGCAGTTCTACTATTATGATCCCCCTCCGCCACCGCCGCCTCCGCCATTGTTACCTTATGATGAGATACCAATAGTGGATGATACTCCCGTAAATTATCTTGATGATTATGTTTTTAGCATAGTAGAGGAAATGCCCGAGTTTCCTGGCGGGGATGACTCATTGATGGAATACTTGAAGAAAGTACCTTATGTGCCTATTACGCGCGAAAATGATATTGAAGGAACAGCATATATTCAGTTCGTAATTGAGAAAGATGGGAGCGTAAGTGAGGTAATGGTTATTCGCACTTCTGGCCATGTAGAAGATGACCTTGCAGCTTTGGAGCATGTTAAAGCCATGCCCCAATGGAAGCCTGGATATCGAGATGGCAAGCCAGTTCGGGTGCAGTATGTGGTGCCTGTTAAGTGTAATTTGCCTTAGAATCTGTTATTTTGAGTGCTAAAAACCGAAAAATGGGCAGAATAATGCTTATTGCCATATCAACCATGCTATACTTGGCGGCTGCGGCTCAAACTGATATCTCAATAGCCGATAGTGCTATTGTTGCTATACCGGGGCAAGACGGCAAAGGACCTACTTACAAGAAGGTTGAAAAAATGCCTGTATATCGAAGTGGGGAGGACAGATTATATCGCTATCTAAACAACCTTCCATATCCATTGAAGGCAGCAGTATATCAAAAAGAAGGTACTGCCTATATTCGATTCGTTGTTAATGAAGTGGGGAAAGTAGTTGAAATTTCATTGGCAAAATCAAGCGGAAATACTTATTTGGATGCCGATGCTCTAAAACGAGTCTCGAAGATGCGCAAGTGGACCCCAGGCTACCATCACGGGCAAGCAGTTAGGGTGGAGTATACAAAACCTTTGTCTTATATACTATAACAACCGCGTGTTTTGGTGCAGATGGTTACGCCCCTAAAATTCAAACTGACGGGTGGGCCAAACAGCCCAAAGCACAGCGACCGTTCGCAGGAACTTTTTGCCTACATTCCATCTGAAAAATGGCTGAATAAAGAAACCGCCTAAAGGTAGTATTTAAGCGCCTTTCTGGGTATCTTTGTGCTACAATACACGCATTATGGCTATCGAAGAAACAGGCAAGGTTCCGAACAAGGCGGAGGGTGAAGACGGCATTAAGAAGATTTGGAAAATGATAGGGTTGCGCTACAAGTCGCACCCTTGGCATGGCGTTGATATTGGCGAACATGCACCCGAACTGGTTACGAGCTTTATCGAAATTGTACCTAGCGATACCGTGAAATACGAAATTGACAAGGTATCGGGTTACCTGAAAGTCGATCGCCCACAGAAGTTCTCGAACGTGGTACCAGCTCTTTACGGTTTTATACCACAAACTTTTTGCGATACCAAAGTAGGCGAATATTGCATGCAGAAAACTGGCCGTGCTGGCATAGTAGGTGATGGCGATCCATTGGATATTTGTGTGCTAACAGAGCACGACATCCGCCACGGCGATGTACTGATGCCT
>CAIOSU010000487.1 GCA_903861055.1 uncultured bacterium | reverse complement strand
GCAAAGTTAGAACCTTGATTTTACTTGATTGCCATGATTGGAAAAGGATTTTTGCCGCTGTATGTAAGAAATCCTTTCCTAATCCTCCAATCCTTTTCACAATCAAGGTTCACCCCCCCCAAAACAAATAAATCCCCCCGTAATCCTTCACTTTGCCCAGCGACCGTTATATTTGCTGTTCAATCAAAAAGCAAATACCCAATGGCTTACGAAACGATACTAACAGAAGTGCAAAATAGTGTGCTGGTTATTACCCTCAATCGCGAAGACAAACTCAATGCCCTCAACAAAACAGTGTTCCACGAATTGACTTTGGCCATTGACGAACTATATACCAACCATACCCTTAAAGGTGCCGTAATTACGGGCAAAGGAACCCGTGCGTTTGCGGCCGGTGCCGATCTATCGGAGTTTACTGGCTTGGATGCCGAGGGTGCTCGCAAACTGGCCAAACGCGGCCAAGACTTGTTCTTTCGCTTGGAGCGTTCGCCTAAGCCTATTGTTGCTGCCGTAAACGGTTTTGCATTGGGTGGTGGTTGCGAGTTGGCTATGGCTTGCCACATGCGCATAAGTGGCGAAACGGCTAAGTTTGGCCAGCCCGAAGTAAACCTAGGCATTATACCAGGCTATGGCGGCACCCAACGCATGACCCAACTGGTGGGCAAGGGCCGTGCCTTTGAACTACTAATGACGGGCAAAATGATAAATGGCGCCGAAGCTTACCGCATAGGCTTGGTAAACCAACTGGGCCATAACGATACCTTGGTGGATACCGCAATTGAGATCATTGAGAGCATTGCCGCAAAAGCGCCTTTGGCCATTGGTTATGTAGTTGATAGCATCAATGCCGTGTTTGAAGATGGCGTGGATGGCTACCAAACCGAAATTGATGGTTTTGCTGCCTGCACTCTTACCAGCGACTTTAAAGAAGGCGCCAGCGCATTCCTGGAGAAACGAAAGGCTAATTTTCAAGGGAAGTAAATCAATTTGAAAATGTGCCGATTTGAAAATTTGGAAATGGAATTTAACTAACGACCATCTCTACTTTCAAATCTTGCTCCCATTTTCAATTAACCATATCTTAATACCATTTTCAAATTGCCTCATTTCCAAACCCGCCTGCCGGCTGGCAGGTTTTCAAATTAATATAAAATGAGTTTTAGAAGAGAAAAAGATACCATTGGCTATGTAGACGTTCCGGCCGATAAATTGTGGGCAGCGCAAACACAGCGCTCGCTCGAGAACTTTAAAATTGGTGGCCAGTTTATGCCCATCGAGATTATACGCGCCTTTGCGATATTGAAAAAGGCCGCAGCACTTACCAACCGCGATGCAGGTATCTTGAGCGACGAGAAATGTAACTTGATTGGTGCCGTTTGCGACGAGATTTTGGCAGGTCAGCACGACGACCAGTTTCCATTGGTAGTTTGGCAAACCGGCAGCGGCACCCAAAGCAACATGAACGTAAACGAGGTGATAAGTAACCGCGCGCAACTATTGCATGGCGGTAGTTTGGATGATGCGAAGAAATTCATCCATCCGAACGATGATGTAAATATGTCGCAGAGCAGCAATGACACCTTCCCGACGGCCATGCACATTGCTGCTTACCAAATGTTGAGCAATACTACCTTGCCAGGCATTGAGGCTTTGCGTGCTACCCTTGCTCATAAGGCTGAAGAGTATAAAGACATTGTAAAGATAGGCCGCACCCACTTTATGGATGCTACGCCACTTACTTTGGGTCAAGAGTTTAGCGCTTATGTAAGTCAGTTAAAGCATGGCCAGCGTGCCATAAACAACACTTTGGCTCACCTTAGCGAGTTGGCTTTAGGTGGCACTGCAGTAGGCACGGGCATAAATACCCCTCCCGGGTACTCCGAGAATGTGGCTAAACATATTGCAAAGCTAACAGGCTTGCCGTTTGTAACTGCTGAGAACAAGTTTGAAGCGCTGGCAGCTAACGATGCTATTGTAGAGGCACACGGTGCCTTGAAAACGGTAGCCGTTAGCTTAATGAAAATTGGCAACGATGTGCGTATGCTATCGTCGGGCCCACGTTGTGGTATTGGCGAGATATTGATACCTGCCAACGAGCCTGGTTCGTCTATTATGCCAGGCAAGGTAAACCCTACCCAAAGTGAGGCTATTACTATGGTTGCGGCGCAAGTAATGGGCAACGATGTTGCTATTAATATTGGCGGAAGCAATGGCCATTTCGAGCTTAATGTTTTCAAACCGTTAATTATCACCAACTTCTTGCAATCGGCAAGGTTGATTGGCGACGCATGCAACTCTTTCAACGAAAATTGCGCCATAGGTATTGAACCTAACCATAAGGTGATAACTAAGAACCTATATGGCTCGCTTATGTTGGTTACTGCATTAAACACCCATATAGGGTACGACAATGCCGCCAAAATTGCCAAACTGGCGCATGCTGAGGATATTACCCTTAAAGAAGCAGCCTTAAAGCTAGAACTATTGACCAGTGAGCAGTTTGATGAGTGGGTTGTGCCAGAAGATATGCTGGGTAGAAATTAAAAAATGGAAACTAAATTCATATATTTAGGCAACTTTTTCAAAGAACTAACTAATCTTCAACCAAAACTTATTTTATCATGAAACAATTTTTTACACTTGCAGCAGCAGTTGTATTGTTTTCTGCAAATGCATGGGCACAATGCACACCCGATGTAGCTTCTGGAAACCCAGGTATAACACCACCAACCGATAGCCTAGCTTGTATAAAAGTTGGCTTGCCATATTCACAGGTTATTCAAATTGAAAACTTCAATTCATTTACGCTACCTGTGGGCACTGCTTCTGTGCAATCGTTGCGCGTTGATAGTATTACCAATATACCATGTGGCTTGAGCTATGCAACCAACCCGGCCAATGCTACTTTTGGTCCAGGTCAAACAGGTTGCATTGTTGTAACTGGAACAAGTAATGAAGTTGTGGGCCAATATCGCCTCAACATTTATGTTGATGTTCAAGTGCTTTTAACTACACCTTTTGGCAGCACAACGTTGCCTTACAATGGTGAAGCGGCTTCAGTTGTAGCTCAAATTGAGCAAGCCACAGGTCAATCTTTAGGTGTCGATTTCAACTACTTCTTGCGCGTTACCCCTGCAGCAGGTTCATGTCCAGCTATTGACCGCACTACGCCAAACATTAACCGCACAGCTAGCGCATCTTGCGCTCCTACTTCGTTTACAGCTACTGTTACAGGAGATACTGAAGTTTGTCAAGGGCAACAAACTGCGTTGGATCTTACTTTCTCAAACGGCGTTCCTCCTTATGATATCCTATGGTCGAGCGGCAATACTAGTGCTTCGGTTTCGTTGGGTGCGGGTACCTATGGCGTAACTGCAGTAGATTCTAATGGCGATACCGCCACTGCTTCGGTTACCGTTACAAGCATTTCGTTGCCTGTTTCCGATTTCACAGTAACTGTTATTGGCGACTCAGTAGTAGTATCAGACAACAGCACTGGCAACATTACATCTGGCAGTTACGACTTTGGCGGCCAAGGCAGTATAACCACCCCAGATGGTAGTTTTGTGTTTGATTCTAACGGTGTCTATACTATCACCCAAATTGTAAATAGCGATTGCGGAAGCGATACCTCAACACAAGATGTTACCATTAATGTTATCGGCATTAATGAGTTGGGTGGTATATTTAGTTCAGTGCAAATTGCACCAAACCCTAGCAACGGCAATTTTAACTTGAAATTGGTAGCTAACGAAACTAGCCCTGTTAGCGTTAAGGTATTAAACTTACAAGGCCAAGAAGTTTATGCTACCCTGTTTAACACTGTAGCTGGCCAAGCGAGTTTGCAAACAATACAAATGAATGAAGCGGCAAGCGGCATTTACATCATCCAGATTAAAGCCAATGATGCCTTAATTACTAAAAAACTGATTATCAAGTAAGAATCCTCAATTAACCCAAGGTCCTTCTAAGGGCTTATACCTTACCCATGAAATACTTTTTATTGATTGCTTTGAGCATACTAGGGAGCGCCCAAGTAGGGCGCTCGCAATGTGCTCCCAACAACCCAACGGGAAACATTGGCTTTTTTCCTCCTACCGACAATTTGCCTTGTGTGCAACGCGGAGTTTATTACGACCAGACCTTTTTTCTAGAGAACGTTGACAGCTTCGCCTTTCAAGGTTTTGGCACACTTACCGTTGATACTTTGATAATTGATAGTATAGTAAATGCACCCTGCAACTTGCAATGGATAACGGATAGGGGAGATAATACCTATTATCGCGCCGAAACTGGTTGTATCCGAATTTTCGGAATGACCGAAGATACTGTTGGTCAATATGAGCTAAAAGTATATGTTACCCTGAAAACCAGCCTTATAGGTACTTTGCAAGGCGAAATCAATCAAATCATTAGCGATTTGCAAGCCCTTACAGGCAATTTGGGTATCGATTTTGAATACTTTGTTAGGGTTACCAATGGTGGGGCTTGCCCTAACATAGACCGCAGCGCAAATGCTCCATCGGCTCGCACTGCTAAGCGTAACTGCGCTATTGCTGGTGAGATAACGGTAAAAGTTGATGGTGATACTGCGTTTTGCCGCAGCAATGGTGGCGAACTTGATTTATTGCTAAGCAATGTAACCAACCCAGCCATTGAATGGTTGCCCGGTTCTGCAGTTACTAATGCCAATACCTATCCAACAACTGTTGCACTTAACCAATCGGGTTATGTAACCGTTAGTGTTACCGATACCGCTAACACAGGCGCTACCTATTTTGATAGGGTTTGGGTAACCGTTGATACCGCGGCCCCAGTTGCCTTGGCCGATACGGCCATCATTAACGGCCTAAACATTAAACTAACCTCTCGCTCGTTGAACGGAGGTACTTATCTTTGGAATTTTGGCGACCAAACCACCGAAACTGGAAGCATAGTATTGCATAGCTATGCAACCGAGGGTGTATACCCCATATCGCTCACCGTAACAAATAGTTGTGGTACCGATACTTACTACGATACCCTGTATATAGGTAATGTAGGCATAGCAAACGTTGCTTCGAGCAAACTGCAGTACAACCTATATCCAAACCCAACACAGGGGTCGGTTGAATTGAGTGTAAGTGGCCTAAATGCGCAAGAAGAATACAGCATTGCCATACTTGATATGTCGGGTAAAGCCGTTGTTGAGCCTCACACATATCAATACATAAACAATACCCGTGTAAATATTGCTGTAGAAGCTTTACAGTCAGGTATTTACATTTTTCAGATAAAAACTTTACATTCGAGCGCTTTTCATAAACTAATCATCTACTAACTAGCAAGAAACCTACGGAAATGAAACAATTTGCCGCCCTAGCACTAATATTGGTTGCCTTTACTTTTGGTGCCAATGCACAATGTACCCCTGACCAGAGCATTACTACGCCTGGTTTTTATCCATCGCCCGATTCGTTGCCATGCGTGGAGCGTGGCGTTCTTTTTGATACGGTTTTACAATTCAAAAACTTTACGACTATTGATGCTGCCGATTTCGGTATACCTTTTCCAGTAACCATTACGGTAAATTGGGTAAGGGTAGATAGTGTTGGTGGTTTGCCAACTGGCCTATCTTACGCTTGCAGTCCATCAAACTGCCAGTTTCCGGGTGGTAGCAATGGTTGTATAAACTTTACCGGAACTACCAATGATGCCGCTGGCCTGTATAACCTTACTATCTATGCTACTGTAAATGTAGATGTACCCGGCTTCGGAAATGGTATTGAGCAAGCCGGTACTTCTGATGACTTAGGCTTTCCGGTATTTTTGAACGTTATTGAGCAAGGTGCCCCGTGCCCAGCTCCTATCGTGAGCGTGGTAAACGAACCATTGTTTGCATGCCCAGGTCAAGGTGCTACCATACTTTTGGGTATTGATACTGGTGGCGCAGTAGCTCCTTTTACTTACGCTTGGAGTCCATCAGCTGGCCTTAACGATGCAAACATTGCCAATCCGATTGCTAGCGTAACGGCCTCTACTACCTTTACCGTAACCGTAACCGATGCAAATGGCTATGAGTTTACAACTACCGCTTTGGTTGATATTGATAACGCCCCTGCACCTGTTGCCGACTTTAACTATGTAGTTACTGGTGGCAATACCGTTGCTTTTACCGACCTTTCGGCTAACGGTACTAACCTTACCTGGTATTTTGGCGATGGTACTACCAGTTCAGCAGCTAACCCGACACAATCATACACTAGCGTAAGCGATTATGATGTAACCCTTGTTGTATCAAACAACTGTGGTAGCGATACTGTGGTAAAAACAGTAACTGTTACCAGTATTACCGATATACTAGGCGAGGAATTGAGCGTTTCGGTTTTTCCTAACCCAACCAAAGGCTTGTTTAACGTGTCGCTAAACGGAACCACTGCTAACCAAACGCAAGTAATGGTGTATGACCTACAAGGCCGCAAAGTAAATACCACCAGCCTAGTGCGCAACGGTGCAACTATGAATGCGGTAATAGACCTATCGGGCAACGGAAACGGCATTTATATCGTCAAAGTATTGAGCGGTAGCCAAACCAGCACACATAAAATGGTGGTGCAATAAGCCGTCTTTTTTACAACGAACCAACTGCTAACTATGGATTTTATTTCGAAAGTACTATTAGTTATAGGCATTAGTGCAACCAGCCTGTTGGCCCAAGCTCAATGCCCTAGTTGTATTGTGCAAGATTCATTATGCCCACTGTCGGGCACGGGTACCGATGTGTTATTATGTGGCCCATCGACCTTTGCCGATACGGCCGGAACCCCATTTGAAGGCAACCTTACTTTTCTCTTTAACACTGGTTTTGTGATAAGGCAGGGCGATGACTTGTTTGCCGCGCTAGGTGTTGCATTTCCAATCCCTATTCCTGGTGGGTTTCCAGCTCCGTTTGATATTACCGTGTTTGTGGAACGTGGTACTTTAAATAGTATCACTGGGCTACCTGCCGGACTTTCTTGGGAGACTGACTCATCGGCAAACGGTAACAACTATGTTCCTTTTGCTGTGAACAAAGGCTGTTTGAAATTTTGTGGTACGCTAGAGTGCGGCCAATCGGGCACTTTTACGGCGGTCATGAACTTCACTACCCTATCGCGCCAAAACCTATCGGGCCTGCCAACATTGCCCATTCCTGGTTTTGCTTTGCCCGATTCGTCGTTAAACGATTATGATGTACCAGTAACCTTTACCATCGACCCTAGCACCAATTTGATATTGAATGTAAGCACGGCTGGTCCATCCACGGTAATAGACTCAGGTGAGATTATTACCCTAAATGCTACTCCAGGTTTTGATAGCTACATCTGGTCGTCGGGCGAAACAAGCGAAACCGTTAACCTTTCGCCTACCGACACTACCGTTTATACCGTAACTGCCACTGATCTTGTTGGTTGCACCCAAACCGACTCGATAGAAGTGCAAGTATTGGCTGTGGAAGACTCTATACCTAATGACACCACCGGTATTGCTTCGGTATCATACAATAGTCAATTGTTGAGCGTATATCCAAACCCTAGCAAAGGTACCTTTACGGTAAACGTAGCTGCGCCCCTAGCCGATGGTGCTGTAATTGAGGTATTGGATATTACCGGAAAGAGGGTATATAGCGAATCATTGTATTCACTTAATAATACTATAACTTTGGATGCGGAAAAAGGGCTGTATCTTGTTAAGGTTATTACCGGAAGCAAAATACTTACTCAAAAACTACTGATACATTAATTAATAAAACCCGAAAACCTTAATTACGGATTATGAAAAAAATTCAACTCTTATGTTTTGTGCTTGTGTGCTTCTTGGGCATAAACACTGCACAAGCTCAGCGCGGTATTAGCTGTAGCCCAGACCTGTCATGCACAGGTAGTTTTGGTGCAGTTTGTCCTACTACGCTTCCAACAGCTACATCAGGCACTTATTATTCAACAACAGTAACTTTTTATTTTCCTGATACTGCTTCATTTGCAGTTCCTGTTATTGGCGGAACAGTTGATGCTGAAGTAGATTCGGTGCTAGTAGAAATTACAAATCTCCCAGCGGGTCTTAACTTTTACTGTGGTAGCAACGGCAACTGTTGGTTTCCAGTTGATGCACTTAACCGTCATGGTTGCGCAGTTATCTACGGCGTACCTTGCGAAGTTGCTGATACTTTCCAGTTCAACATTAGCTTTACCCTGGCTGGAACTGTAAACGTTCCTATTATTGGACCAGTTTCGGGTATTTCACCTGCCGCACTTCCTTTCCCTGCTACATTACCTTTGGTTGGTACTTTGCCAACTTTAGATATTGTAAGCGTATCAAACACCTTACTTTTGTGCCCAACTGGTACTGGCAGCACCATTGACTTGGAGGCTTCTGCTGGTTTTGATACTTACCAGTGGAGCAACAACGCATCGGATTCAATTATTACTGTAGGTTCTGCGGGTGTTTATACTGTATCGGCTACACATAGCACTGGTTGTGTGGTAGAAGATTCTATTGAACTGGCTAATCTAACTGCTTCTGCAACTGCCAATACTACCATTTGCGCCAATACTTTCTTTGAACTAACTGCTGAAGGCGGCGATTCATACAGCTGGAGCCCATCGGCTAACCTGAGTGATGCTAACATAAGCGATCCACTTATTTTGCGTGGCCTTACTTCAGATGTTACGTTTACCGTAACTACTTCAAATGGCTTCTGTACCGAAACCGCGACTGTTGATATTGCTATCGACAATACCTGTGGCCTTGGTATATGCACCGAGTGTACCCTTGATACTGTTGGTTGTGCAGGCGCTGTACCAACTGTTTGTTCTCAATTACCTCCAGCTACCGCTGGCGCCCCTTACGATGAGTCTTTCACCTTCTTCTTCCCTAGTGTTTTCGACTTGAAAGCACTGTTACCACAAGCCATCAAAGACGTAATTCAGCAGCAAGGTGGTGCGGTTGGTATTGATACCAACTCTATTCCAGCCTTCCCTGTAAGTCAGTTTTATATTGAACTGGCAGATTTGCCACAAGACTTCAATTGGGAGAGCGACCAATCTGGTGGCAATAATTTTTATTACCCTAATAAGCATGCTAGCGCACAATACGGTTGTGTATCAGTTTGCGGTAATAGCTGCGACGTAGCTGGTGATTATTTGAGCTTCGTAGTATATGCCGAAGCACCTGCAAATATTATCACACTGCTTAACACCATTAGTCCGCTATTAGGTATAGTTGGTGTAAGCTTGCCTATCTCTGTTCAAGGTAACTATTTGGGAATTCCTTTGCCACTTACCTCTCTTACTTTTGAGTATGTAAATACGCTTACTGTAACTCCTGATGGCAGCACCGAAATTACTGCTGGTGATACCCTAGGCTTGGATGCAAACACTGGCTTTACTGATTACGTTTGGAGCACTGGCGAAACTACTACCAGCATTTCGGTAACCGAGCCAGGCACTTATGTGCTTAGTGCTACCGATGCCAATGGTTGCGTACAAGTTGTTGAAACTGAGGTTACTTTGTTCAACTCAATTGCCGACTTGAACGCTTTCGACCAAAGCTTGAACATTTACCCTAACCCTAACACTGGTAACTTCAGCATCAACTTCGTATTGGCTAAAAACCAAATCGTAAACGTTGAGATGATTAACCTACAGGGTCAAGTAGTTAGCACCCAGAGCATCAAAGCCACAACTGGTAGCAATAGCCTACCGGTGAATGTAAGCAGCGTTGCCAAAGGCATCTATTTCGTTAAGATTCAAACCATCGATGGCGCTATTACTCGCCGCGTATCGGTTCAATAATTACGGGTTATACCATGATGCAAACGGGCGTGCCACATGGCGCGCCCGTTTTGTTTTAGCTAGTTGCTTGTCATTTTTCCTCATGTGGCTGAAAAATTATAGTTTTAAGCCCCGCACCATCGCTAATGGTGTTATACTAATCAGCAAAGAACCCCACTATCATGGCTAAATACATTCTCTCACTCGATCAAGGTACCACCAGCTCTCGTGCAATTATTTTCGATAAACAAGGCAGCATTAAGGGCATTGCCCAAAAAGAGTTTACCCAGATATTTCCGCACAGCGGTTGGGTAGAGCACAGCCCGCAGGAGATTTGGGATAGCCAACTGCAAGTGGCTAAGGAGGTTTTGAGCATTGCCCATGTTAGCGTAGACGATATTGATGCCATTGGTATAACCAATCAGCGTGAAACTACGGTAGTATGGAACAAAGAGACGGGCAAGGCAATTTACAATGCCATCGTGTGGCAAGACAAACGCACCGCGCCGCTTTGCGAGAAACTAAAAGCTGCAGGACATGAGCAATATGTAAAAGAGCAAACTGGCCTAGTTATCGACTCGTATTTTTCTGGAACGAAGGTAAACTGGATATTGGAGAACGTGTCCGGTGCTAGAACATTGGCACAAGAAGGCAAGCTGCTTTTTGGCACTATTGATACTTGGTTGATATGGAACCTTACTGGTGGCCAAGTGCATGCCACCGACTATAGCAATGCCTCGCGCACGCTGCTATACAACATCCGTAGCTTGAAGTGGGATGATAAAATGCTTGCAGCGCTTAGCGTGCCAGCTAATATGCTACCCGATGTACGCCCCAGTAGCGGCGATTTTGGCAATACCTTGGCATCGTTGTTCGGCAGGGCTGTTCCCATTCGTGGGGTGGCGGGCGACCAACAAGCCGCTTTATTTGGGCAGGCTTGCTTTGAGCCGGGCATGGCCAAAAACACCTACGGCACAGGTTGCTTTATGCTTATGAACACTGGCGAACACTTTGTGGCCTCTAAAAACGGCCTACTTACTACCTTGGCTTGGGGGCTTGATGGTAAAGTGGAATATGCCTTGGAAGGTAGTGTGTTCATTGCCGGAGCAGCTATTCAGTGGCTTCGCGATGGGTTGAAGATAATTGACAGTGCCCCAGATAGCGAATACTATGCGCTTAAGGAGAAAGATACCGATGGTGTGTATGTAGTGCCTGCCTTTGCGGGTTTGGGAGCCCCTTACTGGGATATGTATGCCAAAGGCGCCATTTTTGGCCTTACAAGGGGCACTAGCAAGTCGCATTTGATACGGGCAACCCTTGAGTCGTTGGCGTACCAAACGCGCGACGTGCTTGGCGCTATGGAGCAAGATGGAAATATTAGCCTCAAAAGCCTTAGGGTTGATGGTGGTGCTTGTGCCAATAACCTATTGATGCAGTTTCAGGCTGATATATTAAACACCGAAGTGGAGCGCCCTGCCGTGATTGAAACTACTGCCTTGGGTGCTGCCTACTTGGCTGGCATTGCCACTGGGTTCTATGTTAAGAGTGATATAGCGCAAAACCGCTTGGTAAACCG
>CAIOSU010000486.1 GCA_903861055.1 uncultured bacterium | reverse complement strand
TTTACGGTAATGGTAGTGCTTCCAGTATTGATACAACCATTGGCATCGGTTACGGTTACGTTATAGGTAGTAGTTACCGTTGGGCTGGCAATTGGGTTGGCAATAGTGGCATTGCTCAAACTTGCACCGTTGCTCCAAACATAGCTCACGCCACCTGTAGCAGTTAACTGAGATGATTGGCCAATACAAATAGCCGCTGGCGGAGAAGTTGCCACCACTGGTAGCGGGTTCACGGTTATGGTAGTGCTGCCATAGTTTATACAGCCATTGGCATCGGTTACAGTTACGTTGTAAGTGGTAGTTACCGTTGGTGTAGCAACTGGGCCGGCAATGTTGGCATTGCTCAAAGTTGCCGCTGGCGACCAAAGGTAGGTTACACCACCAGTAGCACTTAAAGTGCTGCTTTCACCAATACAGATAGTAGCATTAGGTGAGGTGGTTACTGTTGGCAACGGGTTCACACTCACCACCGCTTGGGCAGTGTTTATGCAGCCATTGGCATCGGTTACGGTTACTATATAAGTTGTGGTAGCAGTTGGTGTAGCTTGCGGGTTGCGGATGGCGCTATTGCTCAGTGTTGCTCCATTGTTCCAGGTATAGCTTACACCACCGTTTGCGTTTAGCTGGGCACTGCCGCTTACGCAAATAGTACCGCCTGTGGCAGTAGGTGTAGGTAATGGGTTTACGGTTACTGTTACGGTATCCCTATCTTGGCAACCATTGGCATCAGTAACCAAAAGTACGTAATTGGTAGTAACGGTAGGGCTGGCCACTGGATTTGCAATGTTGGTAGCACTTAGCCCCGTTGCTGGCGACCATTGGTAAGTTACACCACCTGAACCGCTCAAGGTTTCGCTTTGACCAATACAAATTGCCAAATCCAGACCTGCAGCTGCTGCTGGCGGAACACTTAATGTAATTGGCATGGCAAAGGTATCTTTACAACCCATTACGGTAGTAATCATCAATTGCACATTGTAAGTGCCGGGGTTAGCGTAATTGCGGCTTGGGTTTTGCAACGTGCTAGTTGTACCATCATCAAACACCCAAAGTATACTCGATATGGTAGTATCGGCGGTGCTTTGGTTGGTAAAGTTTATGGTAGCAGGGAAACATGCATTTTGTGTGTTTACGGTAAACAATGCTGTTGGGTCATTCATCACCTTTATATAGCCTGGGCGGAACAAAGTATCAGAACATCCTACCGCATTGGTAGCAATTAGGGTTACATCGTAACTTCCGGTAGCAGCGTAATAATGCGATGGGTTTTGGGCGTTACTGGTGTCGCCATCGCCAAAGTCCCAGTGCCAAGCCACTATGCCTGGAACACCGCTAGATAAATCGGTGAAGTTGGCTACACCCGGACGGCACATATACGTCACATCCGAAACAAAATTAGCATTCACTATCGCCGCAAAAATAGGGCTAATAGTAGGCAATGAAATAACACAACCCATATTGTCATCCAAAATCAACTGCGGGTTGAAAGTACCTGGAGTGGCATAATAGTGAGTAGTGGTATCATCATCAACCGAAACACTACCGTCACCAAAATCCCATATGTGCGTAACTGCCGGGTTGGTGCCTTGGGCGTAAAATTCTACTTCAAACGGAGCGCAAAAAGTAATCTGGTTGTAAATAAAACTACCGGTTGGGCCACCTACCACTATTGAGTCGGGTAAGTTGTAGGTTGCGGTGCAGCCTATACTGTTGGTAATAGTAAGGGTTGGATAGTAAACCCCTGGTGTGGTATAAATATGCGTAGGGTTTTCTAAAGTACTGGTGCTGCCATTGCCAAAATTGTATAACCAGCTAGTAACATCGGCACTTGATTGGTTGGCAAAATTTACCAATAATGGCGGGCAATTGGCCCCCAAAGTATCTGTTACAAATTGGGCGGTTGGTTGCACTACATGTATGTACTGGTTTCGAACCGTTGTGCTATCGCAACCATTAATGTCGAATACTTGCAAGGTAATGGTATAACGGCCAGTATCGGCAAAAGTGTGAGTAGGGTTAGTGGCCGTTGAGGTAGTTCCATCGCCAAAAGTCCAAGCATACGTCATGCCGCTGCCTACTGAAGTATTGGTAAATTGCACAGGGCCACCAAGGCAAACCAAAGTATCATCAGAATAAAAAGCTGGCGTTGGGTAGGTGGGTACAATAAAGTTTACTCGGCTTAGCGTATTGCTGCATCCGTTATTGTCGGTTACAGTAAGGCTTATGCTGTAGTTGCCTGGCACGGTATAACTGGCCGATGGGTTTTGCTGGGTGCTAGTTTGCCCGGCACCAAGATCCCAGTTCCAAGCAACTACGTTGCCCATAAATGAAGTCGACAAATCTTGATATTGCACATTCAAAGGCGTACATCCTGTTAAGGTATCCGCATCGAAATTGGCGAAGGCACCAAGGGCTGTGATATAGTTGGGCCTGATAAATGTATCGGGGCAGTTATGTATATCGCGCACTATCAACCTTACAGTGTATACACCCGGTGTTTGGTACAATACACTTGGGTTAGGGTCGGTTGAGGTTTGACCATTGCCAAAATCCCACTGATACGAGAATGCATCGGTAGCATTATTGGTAAAGGTTACAGGTAGGTTTACGCAGCCAACGGTATCATTAGCAGTGAATGCCGCAATAGGTTCCCTGATTTGAACCAAAGCTTGACTGCTATCCAAGCAACCGCCAATTGTATCCCACACAATTAAGGTTACGGTATAATCTCCACGACTTGGATAAGTATAACTTGCATCTCGAGTAATAGCTGTGTCGCCAGTTCCAAATTTCCATAACCACACATGGCCACCCAAAGAGGTATTGGTAAAATTTACCGAATAAGGGTCGCTGCAGCTATAAAGCGTATTGAAACTAGCCCTTGGCGGGAAAATGCGGATGTAATCGGGTTTTACCAAAGTATCGTAACAGCCATTTACGCCCACAATTAAGGTAACCGTAAACAGGCCCGTATCGCCATATTGGTATACTGGGTTTTGGTCGAAAGAGGTACCTCCATCGCCAAACTGCCAAAACCAAAAATCGGCAGGGGTACTCAAATCAGTAAAACTTACCGGAAAAAACAAACAGGTTTGGCGCGGAGTAGCCGTAAATTCAACGGTTGGTTGCTCGCCGGCACGTATATACTGCGGGTAGGTAATGGTGCGGGTGCATCCGCTAGCAGTAGTTATGGTAAGGGTAACATCAAAACGACCTACTGTGGTATAAGTATGCGAAGGATTGCGAAGGGTACTAGTGCTGCCATCGCCAAAATCCCAACTCCAACCAACAATGCCGTTGTTGGCACTACTTTGGTCGGTAAACTGCACTGCCAATGGTATGCAGCCCTCCCTTACATTAGCCGTAAAGGCTACGGTTGGCAGCTGCACGGTAATATAATCGGTGCGGGTACGCGAGTGGGTACAACCATTTATGCTGGTAGCTACCAACCTAACTGTATAAGTGCCTGGGCTAGTGTAGGTGTGGCTTGGGTTTTGTGCCGTTGAAGTAGTACCGTCGCCAAATTCCCATAAATAGGTATTACCGTCTACGGTAGTATTGTTAAACTGTACGGTAAAAGGCACCTCGCAACCAGCCGTTGGAGTAGCAGTAAAATTGGTAACCGGGCGTGGTTTTACATCAATGTAATTGGTGCGGGTAAGGGTGTCATAACAACCATTACTATTTCTAACTATCAAAGTAACAGTATACAATCCAGGAGTGCTGTAACTGCGTACCGGATTCTCAGAAGTAGACGTATTTCCGTCTCCAAAAGTCCATCTCCACCAAACCGCGCCAGGCGAATTGCTAGTATAAGTTACATTTTGCCCTACACAAGGGTTGGTGCGGTTTACACTAAAGTTGGCCACTATGTTGTTGATGCTCACATAATTGGTTCTAGTTAAGGTATCGCTGCAACCAGCACTGTTGGTTGCAATTAAACGAACCGTAAAGCTGCCCCCTGCATTATAAGTATGACTAGGGTTTTGTTGGGTGCTGGTGCTACCATCGCCAAACGACCAAGCGTACGTGAAGCCACTTCCGCCTGTGGTGGTATTGTTAAAGTTTACGGTATGTGGTACGTTACAGCCATTGGTAGGAGTACCTGTAAAAGCCACGGTAGGTTTTGGCATAATGGTAATGTACGATGTACGGGTAAATTCATGTTTACATCCGTTTGCATCACGAGCCAAAAGGGTTACAGTATAGGTGCCAGGGGTGGTGTACGTGTGCGATGGATTTTGCTGAGTACTGGTGCTACCATCGCCAAAGTCCCATATCCAAGATGTTAACGGTGCATCGCCGGGCACACTGATGTCGGTAAAGCTAATAGGAGCTGGAATACAGCCAGTTGTTCTGTTAGCCACAAACTTCGCATCCGGGTTTCTAAAAACGGTAATCAACTGAGTTTTCACCAATGTATCAATTCCGCCAGAACCCGAGGCAATAAGCCTAACGGTATAAGTTCCAGGGTTTAAATATATAGCAGAAGGGTTTTGCTGTATCGAGCCATTGGTGTTACCAAAATCCCAGCGCCAATTGGTCGGGTTCCCGGTACTTTGGTCGGTAAATATTACCACCAACGGGCTACAGCCCGATGTATTGTTGGTGCTAAACTGAGCCGCTATTTGTGCACTCAGCCCTAGGCTAAGTACCATGAGTACTGCAATACTGGCGATTTTTTGTAGTAAACCTTTCATCTTGCTTCGTTTCACGGTGGCATAATACCACTGTGTTAATAATCTTGTACGAGTAGATTGATGACAGGTTTCAGTGTTTTCACGTACTTTAATTCCGAAAAGTAGGCTATTTAGTCAATTATGCATTAACTAACTAAACCATACAAGCTACCGTTTAAAACAAAACCTAATAAACGCAACACTTTCAGGGTAAAAATTAGCGCAAGTACAGTTTTTTAGACGCGTATAAAAGGGTAAACAAGTATTAGTCAAATTTATTTTTAAATAATATTACCATGT
>CAIOSU010000485.1 GCA_903861055.1 uncultured bacterium | reverse complement strand
TAATGCCCTGAAAAAATCTGGGCATCTGAGGGAGTTTAATGGACAAGGCTACGAGTCGTTCCAAGCATCTATCCGCATTCTGGGAATCGATTTGATATCGGAGGATGTAAAAAGCGAAATACAACAGCTGTTGGAAGGCATTAAAAACGACTTTGACCACTTTTACCCAGTGGTAAACCACTTGCAATTCCTGCCCAAAACCTTTGAAGTAGCTGCCGAAATTAGCCAGTACATGCAAAACAATGGCCTTGTCTTCTCGCGGATCGAAACCGACGATGTATTCATCAAAATTACCGAGAAAGGCATTGAATACCTGAACCACCCTGGCGGCCCTTATAACATGAGCGGCTCGCCATTGAGGAAGATTGCTTAACCTTTGTTGTATCCTAGCCTTGCCAAATAATTCCTATCTTTCGCCCCGCAATAGCATTTCTGAATGAAGGATTCGCATACACGGAGTTTGGTAAAAGGTATCAGTTGGCGCGTAATAGGCACCATCGATACTATTGTCATTTCCTTCTTCGTAACTGGCACGCTAGGTAAAGCTCTAACCATTGGCATGACAGAGGTGATTACCAAAATCATCTTATTCTATTTCCACGAGCGACTATGGCAGATTTTCGGCCATAAAATGCCGGATGGAAGCAAAAAGGCCATCATTAAAGCCATTAGCTGGCGCATAACAGGTACTATCGATACTATTTTCCTTTCGTTTATGATAATCACTTTCGGCAGCGAAACGGGCAATACCGCCCATCCATTTGCGCAGGCTACCACCATTGGTAGTATTGAACTTGCAACCAAGATAACTTTATTCTATTTCCATGAACGGATATGGAACAGGCTGATTAAATGGGGTAGGGTGCCTATTGAATCAAATAACCTCGGCAACGACGAAAACACTGCCCCCAACAAAAACGAGCTCGCTAACTAAGGCCGCACTTAATGCCGCCTTGTAGGCATCCTGCACGCTCGGATAACTTTGTCCCTTTAAATCGTATTTAACAGATTCAATGCGCAACTCTTCTGCGTCTCTTCCCCTTGGTATATCGGGTCGGCAGAAGTAATAGGTGGCCTCTTTTGGCAACAAGGGCAGCATTTTGGTGAGGTCCTTATCATTTACAGTTCCTATTACCACATGTAAACCTGGGAAAGCTAACTCAGCAATCAGGCCAAAAATCTCTTTGAATCCGGCTTCATTATGGCCACTATCCACTAGTACAATTGGGTCGCGTTGTAACACTTGTGCCCTACCCATAAAAGCACTGATTTCCTTTATGTTAGATAGTGATTTGCGAAGTATCACTTCATCTATTTTGTAGCCTTGTGCTTGCAATTGCTCCACTGCACCAAATACTGTGGCAAGGTTCTTCAGTTGGTAGTTGCCGTATAGGTCGGTCTGCAAATTTTCTAGATAAGGTTTGCCATCTTTAAAAACATCTACCGTCATGCCGCCAATGGCACTATCCGTGCGCACCACGCGGTAATGTTGGTCGGCGTAGCTAATTGGGCTGTTGCGATCTTCAGC
>CAIOSU010000484.1 GCA_903861055.1 uncultured bacterium | reverse complement strand
TGCCCGCTACCACTAGTTTGTTTACTGGCTTGATGCCCCATGAACATGGCGCTACGGCTCAAACCCGTGGTTTTCATAAGCACTTGCCAACCTTGGCCGAGCAATTGAAAGGAGCTGGTTACAAAACTTACCAATCAACATCAAACATTGTTACCACCGATATTTTTGGCTTAGACAGGGGTTTTGATGAAATATTTAGGGTATGGAAGCATGCCGAACCTAGGTACCCCAAGCTGCTACATATTGCGGTGCAGTTTGGCAAGCCGCGTATACGCAACGCAGTGTTGAGCAGTGATTTTATGTTCCGGCGCATTGCAGAAGATTTTAGTATGGGCGTTTCGTGGTCGCAAGCTACCTATAATGATAGCTTGGGCTACGTAAGGCAAAAGATTAAAGAAAACGAAGCTAAAGGTGAAAGCTCTTTTTTCTTTGTTAACCTAATGGAAGCGCACTTTCCGTATCATGTTGGCGATAAGTTTGCGCTTACGGCACCGGGGCTTTGGGGCAAGTTTAAGGAGACTATGGGCTTGTACCATACCTTGAACCAAACCATGCTTAAAAAGGGCAGTAATCCTATATCCTCCGAGGTGGAGGCCCGCTTGCACGAAAGGCAGAAAAAGGGATGGGCCATGCTGTCGAAGCCCATTAACGATTTTATACAGGAAATGCACCAAGACAAGGATAACTTGGTAGTGTTTACCAGCGACCACGGCGATAACTTTGGCGACCAAGACTGGAGTTACCACTTCAGCAACGTTACTGATGGCGGCAACCGCGTGCCTTTGGTTTGGTTTGGTCACGACCACCCAACGGCAGCCACTAAGAACCACTTGTTGAGTTCACGCTTTGTGCATAATGATATATTGCGTGCTGCGGGCATTGCTTCTGATGAGCCATCGTTGTTTGAGGAGCGAGCGGATACATTGCCATTGTTGCAAAGTTTTTGGTACAACAACGATAACAAAACGCTGGATAAGTACAAATACAACCAGCTTTGCTTTATACAAGGTAAAGACAGGTTCGTGTACCGAGACGATGTAGAGCGCAAGTTCCGCTGGATGCATGCGCCAGTTTCAGAAAAAATGGGACCGGAAGAACCTTTTTTCCAAAACGTGGAAACGGGCTTTGACCCCATTCAAGAAACCGTAACCGATACCGAACGCAAAGCCTATTTGCAGCAGTGTTTCAGTAAGTTTAAACTGTTTTCGGATAGTTTGGGTAAGGAGAATAAGTAGCTCGTTTATTGAGCTCTTCTATTCTAACAAAAAGCTAATTTTTGCTTCCTAAATCAATCCGCTCATCCAATATTAACGAACAGTCCGCCAAATTTCCAAAACAAGTAGCCGTATAGTACAAACCTTAATATCAGCGGGCTAGCCCAAACTAAGTAGGAGCGGAAGGGAAACCCCAAAGCTCCAGATATAAGGCTTACCGTAGCTGAAGGAACGGGCGTAATGGCCGCAATTAGAATGAGCACACCTCCGTATTTTTTGTAAAGCGCAATATTGGCAGCAAACTTGGGCCGTGCGGTCAGGCGGTGTATTACATCTACATTATCAAGCAATCTCCCCGAATAAAAAGCCACAATACCGCCTATGTAAGATAGTACCGCCATAATGCCGATATGCAGGCAAAACGATTCCCAGCCCTGGCTCTTGTATATCTCCATAATTACCTCGGGAGGTATCAGCCCTATCGACATTTCGGAGAGAAAAAATACGGAGTAAATAAAAAATGGCTTGCCCTGCAGGCCGTGCAGCACCTGCTCGTAGTCGTCGAACAAATAGCGCAAAAACACAAAAGCCATAATAATAAGTCCAAACCACAAGAACCCCTTTATGAGGTTTGCAGTAATAAACTTAAAAAGCTCCTTGCGGTGTTCGCTCATGATGTTTACTTAATAACGCCTAGTTGTTTTCCGGCTTTGGTGAAGGCGGCAATAGCTTGGTCGAGATGTTTACGTTCGTGTGCTGCCGATAGTTGCACCCTAATGCGCGCCTGCCCTTTGGCCACCACCGGGTAATAAAACCCGATAACGTAAATGCCCTCGGCCAGCAACGCCTCTGCCATTTGCTGCGAAAGCTTGGCATCGTATAGCATAATAGGCACTATGGCGTGCTCGCCCGGTTTAATGTCGAATCCGGCAGCGGTAATATTGTCGCGGAAGTATTTGGTGTTTTCTGCAAGCTTATCGCGCAGGGCAGTAGTTTTGCTCAACATATCCAGCACGGCTATCGATGCACCCGTAATGGAGGGTGCCAGCGTATTGCTAAACAGATAAGGGCGCGAGCGCTGGCGCAGCAGCTCCACTATCTCTTTTCGGCCACTGGTAAAACCACCGGAAGCACCGCCCAGTGCTTTGCCCAACGTGCCGGTAATAATATCAATGCGGCCCATTACATCGCGGTGCTCGTGGGTGCCACGGCCCGTTTTGCCTACAAAACCGCTGGCATGGCACTCGTCAATCATTACCAGGGCATTGTATTTATCGGCTAGGTCGCAAATTTTATCCAATTGGGCTATGGTGCCATCCATGCTAAACACGCCATCGGTTACAATTACGCGGTATCGTTGCGCTTGGGCAGCTTTTAGTTGCTCCTCCAAGTCGGCCATGTTGTTGTGCAGGTAGCGGTAGCGCACCGCTTTGCACAGGCGCACCCCATCAATTATAGAGGCGTGGTTCAGCTCATCGCTGATGATGGCATCTTCCGCCCCGAAAATCGGCTCGAACACCCCGCCGTTGGCATCAAATGCCGCGGCATACAGTATGGTATCCTCGGTGCCTAAAAAGTCGGCAATTTTGGCCTCCAATTCTTTGTGAATATCCTGCGTGCCGCAAATAAACCGCACGCTCGACATACCAAAGCCACGCTCATCAATAGCATCGTGGGCGGCTTTTATCGCATCGGGGTGACTGCTCAGACCCAAGTAGTTGTTGGCGCAAAAGTTTATTACTTGGCTACCATCTTGCAGCGTTATCACGGCATCTTGCGGCGAGGCAATAATGCGTTCCTTTTTATACAGGCCCGCCTCGCGGATGCCATCCAGTTCTTGCTGCAAATGTTGTTTCAAATCGCCGTACATAGCACACTTTTTATCGGTTGCTCAATAGTAGTGCAATATAAAGGATTTTTTGCGTGGTGTGGCGGTGGTGGGGTGCAGAGAGTGTTTAGATGGACTAGTATGTTGCATGTTTTTGTGAGCTCAGGTTGCTAAGGCCGCAATGAGGATGGGATCTATTGGCGTGTCATCCTGTATCCGTATTAGTTCCCCTCCTTCGCAGAGCCAGCGCAGCGTGGGTAAAAGGATGGGGTAGGGGGTGGTTGTTGCGCGCGTGGGCCTGTTGGGGCGGGCTATACTCTCAAAAATCGGAGCATACTGTTGCTCGCATTAATGTTCTGCATTTCAACGATTGGGAATTTATCCTAGTCTTGGAATTCATTGCACGCACCATGTGCCCACCTTCGCATCCTTCGCGAAAAGCTTCGGATGCTACGGCGGGTTAGCAATCGCGCGCGCGCTTCGACAAGCTCAGCGTGACACGCCTTTTTACAGATGGATAAAGTAAATCGCAGTTATCATTATGATAAAAACAGATTCCTCCATTCACATAAAATTACTATTTTAGCCTAATCTAAAAATACTTTTAGTGCGGCAAATAAAAATTATCATACTGTGCTTAATGTGGGCTCAAGGACTAGGTGCGCAAATCATATCTGGCTTTGTAACCAGCAACGGTGAAGCGCTGGAAATGGTCAATGTAGGGTTGGTGGGTACTACTTTGGGTGCGTCTACCAATGCCAAAGGGTACTACCATATAAACCATGTGCCACTTGGCGAGTATCAACTTACGGTATCTATTTTGGGCTACGAGACCCAAACCAAGAAGGTAGTTTTGACCGAAGCTAAACCCAACGCCACCGTTAATTTTGTATTGCCAGAGTCGGCAGCGGCGCTGGGCGAGGTGGTTATTTCGGGCACCATGAAGGAGGTAAGTAGAACCGAAAGCCCGGTACCTGTAGAGGTGTATTCGGCCAAATTTTTCGAGGCCAATGTGTGCCCCTCTATTTTCGAATCGCTGCAAAACGTTAATGGCGTGCGTCCACAACTCAATTGCAATGTTTGCAACACCGGCGACATCCACATCAATGGCCTAGAAGGCCCCTACACCATGGTATTGATTGACGGCATGCCGATAGTGAGCGGGCTTTCCACGGTGTATGGTCTTACGGGCATTCCGCAAAGTTTGATAGAAAGGGTGGAGATAGTAAAAGGCCCAGCATCTGCGCTCTATGGCTCGGAGGCCGTGGGTGGGTTGATAAACATCATTACCAAAAAGCCCAGTAATGCACCGCTTTTTTCTGCTGATGTGTTTGCTACTTCGTGGGGCGAAGTGAACACTGACCTTGGCGCTAGGTTTAAAATAGGGAAACGAACCCACTCGCTGCTGGGCGTTAATTATTTCAACTATCAAGTGCCGATAGATAGGAACAAGGATGGGTTTACGGACCTTACCTTGCAAAACCGTGTATCGGTGTTCAATAAATTGAGCTTCGAAAGAAAGAACAATCGTCAATCCTCCATAGCTGGCCGATATGTGTACGAAGACCGTTGGGGTGGACAAACCCACTGGAACAAATCGTTCCGAGGCAGCGATAGTATCTATGGGGAGAGTATTTACACCAGCCGTTGGGAGCTATTTGGCATCTATCAATTGCCCGTAAAAGAAATCATCAACCTACAGATAAGCGCCAATGGCCACCAACAAAACTCTTTTTATGGCACCACGGCTTACAACGCTAAGCAATATATCGTTTTTGGGCAACTAACCTGGAACAAACGCCTCGGTCAGCGGCACGATTTGTTAGTGGGCAGCACCTTGCGCTATACCTATTACAACGACAATACCCCCGCCACTGCTGAAATTGATGCGGTAACCGACGCTCCATCGGTGATATATTTGCCGGGCCTCTTTGTGCAAAATGAAATAGGCATTAACGAGCAGCACAAGCTACTACTGGGTGTGCGATATGATTACAATAGCGTGCATGGTAGCATTATTACCCCACGCATCAACTACAAATGGAACTCGCTTAATAAGAAACATGTAGTGCGCATTAGCGCTGGCAATGGCTACCGGGTGGCCAACGTTTTTACGGAAGACCATGCGGCACTAACGGGTGCGCGGGAAGTGGTATTTACCGAAGCCCTGAAACCCGAAACTAGTTGGAACGGCAACATAAACTATGTGCGCAAGATATACGCTCGCAAGGGCGTGTACATTGGCGTTGATGCCACGGCTTGGTACACGTACTTTACCAACCGCATTATACCTGATTATGAAACCGACCCGAACAAAATCATCTATAACAACCTCGATGGTTTCAGCCAATCAACGGGCGGCTCGGTAAACGTGGATGTGACGTATAAAGACTTTACGGGTCTGATAGGCTTCACGGCCATGGATGTATCGATAAAAGAGAACAGGCAATGGCTCCGCCAACTGCTCACGGAGCGTTTTACGGGCGTGTGGAGCATAGGCTATACCTTTCGGAAAGCTGGGGTTATTGTTGACTATACTGGCAACCTATATGGCCCCATGCGCTTGCCATTGCTGAGCGACTTGGATAACCGGGCTGGTTATTCGCCGTGGTTTAGCATACAGAATATACAGGCTACCAAAAAATTGAAGAAAGGCTGGGAAATATATGGCGGCATCAAAAACCTATTGAATTATACCCCGCCTGCCAACAGCATTGCCCGTGCCCACGACCCGTTTGACAAAGAGGTGCAGTTTGATGCCCAAGGCCAAGTAGTGCCTACCGCCAACAACCCCAACGCCCTCACCTTCGACCCTAACTATGTATTCGCCAGCAACCAAGGCATTCGTGGTTTTGTGGGGGTGCGGTATGTGCTGCAGAAGTGAATTGAGCTGGAAGCTCAACGTTATGGCATCCTCGCTGAAAGCGAGGACGAGTGAGCAGTGCAAGAAATCATTTAGTACTTTAATTGCTACTTTAGTCTTCGCCCAGAGCACCTTCTCCCTACTAACCTCCTACTCAATGTGATGAAGTTAAGGTGTTAAGATTCGTAAGACTGCTGTTGAGGCGTG
>CAIOSU010000483.1 GCA_903861055.1 uncultured bacterium | reverse complement strand
TTGAAGAGAAAAGTATTGCTTTTTGCCTCCCACCAATAATCGATATTAGCATGGTAAGCAATACCCAATTGCTGAAACCCTTCTGCTAAAGCAATGCTCACAAATTGGTAAGCACTTTTTAAAGGAGTTTCATAAGGTGCTAAGAAAAATTTATACTGCACTGCCATAGCCAATTATAATGAAGTTTGCTGCAAAACATATTCTTTGGCCTGTTCAATAATTTTTCCAAGTCCCTCATCAAGGTTTATCTTGTTATTTAGGAAAGCAGGCGTTTTGGTAGGGTCTAATTTTTTGTTGTACCCCTTTACATCACCTAACACAAGCTCCGCATCTAGCTTTTGGGCAACAATGGCAGCTAAATCCTTTATTTTGACCCATTCACCATTGGTGAGGTCAACTTCGGTTTCCATGGAGTCGCGAATGAGCACTAAATTAGTGGCACAATCTTCCATGTATATAAACTGTCGCTCCTCTTCGCCGGTGGTCATTAAAGAAATTCGTTTTTGGGTAATTGCTTGAATTACCAAATCGGGTATTACATGAGAGCGTTCTCCAGGTTCTTCCCAACCGTATACATTCCAAAAACGGGCTGTTTTGCCGCCCAACAATCGAGTCCATTCCTCACCCAATAGTTTTGTTATACCATACGTGTTGTTTGGGTCGGCAAGCTGCGTGGTAGCAAACATGAAAGGCAGGGCCGTCTCTTCTAAAAAACCAAAGACCCGCTCGCAAAGCAAGGTGTTGTTTTTAAGTATATTAAGTAAGTTTTTAGATTGGGTAAGATATTTTGCACCCCCTACATCCCATGCCAAAAACCATACGAAATCTACACCGGCATATGGCATTAAATCCATAACACGGAGGTCAAATTGGCTTCCGTTTTTTATATCTATGTTTATCACCTCCTCCCCGATAGACTCAAGGTGCGCGCACAACCCTTTACCTACTAGGCCACTGCCACCGAGTACTAAATTTCTTTTAACTCCCATACGTTTTCAGATTTTTGCACTTTTTCAAATTTCTGCAATCCCCAATCTGGCGGATTCTGGTAGGGAACATTATTAAAACCAGAGGTTGTAGTTGCATGCCCGTGGGTAGTAGTATTAATGCCTTTTATCCTCGATTCATTATGATCAAGGTGGTAATGGTCTCCTAGCACCATCGTTTTCAAGCCTTTATTTAGCAGTTGAAGCATGCCATTATCATCAACCCCTAGCCTATGATTGGTCAAACTTTCATCATAGCCACCAGCTAGTGCCCAGTTGTTTTTGTGTGTAAGAAGAAAGTTTCCTACTACTGCATTCAAGCTTTTGTTAGTTGAAAAAAGATTGATGGTATGTTTGGGGTCGTTTATGTACTTTTCGGTTATCGGTCCACCATCCCAGATAATATTTTTATAATGGGTACCGTAAACATAATCCTTACTCAAGCGAGTCATGTTTTTAAAAGTATTCAAACCCAAAAAAACATCGGCGTTTATTAAAAACACCCAATCGTTGGAGGCCTCCCTTATGCCCATATTTTTGGCAAAATACTCCATCATCGGTATTTTGGGGTTGGTGCTATACACCTGGTGTATGCTGTTGGGCACTATAAAACACTTGCTATTGGGGTAGCGTTTACTTATCCATTCGGTGTCGCTGGGCCTATCCTCTATGCGGTTCCACTCCACATAAATCAGTTCGCAACCTGGCACATGATTGTAGTTCCAATCAATGGTGGCTTTTAGCCTTTCCGAAAAGTCGCCACCATAGTTGTCGTTTCTGCCCACCACTACCATACTAAACTTACTAACCGCTTCAAGATTTGTATGATGAAAGGCGCGTTTTAGCTCCCATTTCAACCTTTTTAAATTACGGTCGGCCTGGCGCACGCGCCAGTGCATATTTCTATTGTCCAACAATCGGTTTATCATACCCATAAGAAACTAATCCTGTTACTTATCAATGGTTTCAAAAGGCAAATGCTTCATTTCCTCAAAAATCTGCATTTGCTTAATGTTGCGTGGGTGTGCCAATACCTCTTCTACCGATATTTCGGGTAGGTAAGGTGTGGCCAAATCGTTGCGCAGGTAAAAAGTATTAAAGCCATACCAGTTAACGGCCACCAAATGATAGCCCTTCCGCTTGGCTAGCTTGTTATACGCTATTGGCGATGCACCATTGTAGTGCTTGTGTTTTTGAGCGAAAGTATACTCGGGGTCGTAAGGGGCTACTATATTATTACGGCCAAACTCTACATTGTTCTCAATCAGGATAACCCTAGGGCTTATCACTTCTATCGCATCCCAAATCCAATAATCGATGCCGTCGATATCCAACGACATAAAGTCGATTTCGCCTTCAATGCCTTTTTCTTTAAGTACTTGGTTAATATTATCTTTTGTTACGCCGCTGCCATGGAACTCTGGCGGAAAAATAGAAGTGAACATGTAATGATTGTAAAACTTCTTAGCACGATTATGGAAGTTTTGATTAATATCAATAAACAACCCATGAAATCCAAAATTGGTTACCAGGTTGGCAGTATTGCTGGCATACAAGCAATCACCACTGCCAATGTCTACAAACTTGTATGTTTTGAACCCAATAATGCCAAAAATATACAGGGCAATTCCGTCTTCATCGTATTGTGAATAAACGCTAAAGCCGGCCTCCTTGTAGCTTGGCAACGCTTTGCCATCGGCTACCCTATTTCTATAGTCAAGATACAACTGCTTAAGTGGCACCCTTACTTCAGGGGTATGGTTGGTATAATAATAATGGCGTTGGTCGTAAAATTTTTTGAAGGTTCGTTCGAAAGCAGCCTCAATAAATTCGGCAAATCTTTTCTTTAGACTATTCAGCATTTTTAAGGCTTTAAAGATTTTGCCCCGAAGATAGCATTTTCTGCATCAATAATGCTGTACATTGAACTGCATCAAGGTTTTGCAGCGTCAATAATTGATTGTAACAATACCACCCTTCTTTGTGTAGATAATTTCAACGCGAAATGCTCATATACGTATTGATGGCTCGCTAATAAGATTTGATTGTAAAGTTCGGCATCAGTATATAGCTTGCTTACTGCTTGTGCAAACGCCTCTGCACCATCGGCAAGTATTAGGTGCTTATTGTTAATAGCCCCTATACCTTCGGCAGCCATGGTGGTTGAAACTACCGGTGCACCAAGCGCCATAGACTCCAATATTTTAACCCTAATACCACTACCTAACCTAATAGGCACTACCGATATGGCACCATTCATTAAGCTCAACAAATCAGACACAAAACCTACCCAATTTACACCCCTTACGTGCTCAAATTCGGCTAAAAACGCCTCGTCGTACTTACCAGTTACATATAGGTCAAGTTGGGGGTGCTTGCCTTGCAATATTGGCCATACATCAAGCAAAAAATACCTGATGCCATCTAGGTTTGGCTGGTGCTTGCCACTACCTAAAAACACTAGTTTATCGGCTCTTTGGGCCAACTGCCCAACCCTATCGGGCAATTCAAGACCCATGCAAGAGGTAAAAACCTTATTACCCATGCCCAGTCGTTTCCACTCCGCCTCTTCCACATCGGTAAGGGTAAGAACGGCGTCAAATTTGGCAGCCAAGCTGGCTTCAAAGTACTTGCAACGCTCTGCAACCTTGGTCTGCTCTTCGCGGGTATGGAGCATAAACTGGGCCTCATGCGACACAAATACTTTAGCAATGCCTTTGGGCAAGTAATCTACCACATTCATCATCCACGGAAAATCGACTTGTACCACATCAATTTGCACCCCTTTTAAAGCAGCCCCCAATGCTGGGCCCAACCAGCCAAAATCACGCATAAAATACTTTTCCTGAGCATCAACAATGGGCTTTTTGGCTACTAACAACCCTTTTACTTTAGCTACCACCTTTTGGTGTACTGGTTTTTGTGCATGTTTCCAATCCTTCAAATCGGGCAGATACCAGGTGTATGGCTCTTCAGCAGCTTTGCGAGGGTCGCTGTCGGCACTGGTATAATAAAAGAGGTAAACGTTGTGCCCTTGCCTTTTAAGTTCTTGCACGTATGCCCACATAAGGTAACTACCGCCCGAAGCGGGCTTGGTATCATATAAGCCTGTAAGTAACAAGATATTCAAGGTGCGCTATTTAATAAGTTTACCAACCACAGGCACTGCGGCCCAATACTGCTTAAAGCAAACACTTTTGGGGTACCTAAATAAGGTACTGAGCAACCATTTAAACTTTAATCTTTTGTCTGAAAACTGCTTGCCGTGGCTATAAAAGTAGGTTCGGTAATAAAACCTGATGGCCGCGTTCATATTGCCGTTAGCCAACGGTTTTGTACAAGCCCAGCGCAAAAGCACCTCACCCTCTTTATACTTTGCCCTGTCGGTATCTTTAAAACTTGAAAAGCTGATGTTGGTATCGTGTATGCGGCGTGCACTTACAGGCTGGGTTAAGTGGCCCAGATATAAATTGCCCACCGCTGCCATTTTCTTTATTAGTAGCATATCTTCAAACACCCTAAACTCGGGGTCGAATAGGCCCGACTTATGAAAGAGCGATTTTTTAACGCACAAACCTTGCAACATTACAATCCCATTTGGGTCGTCAATCAATTGGGTTAAAAGTTGGCTGGGGCTAGCGGCCTGGTGCACCATGTGTATATCGGGCGTACCTTCTAAGCTCACGGTTTGGCTATAAGATTGAGCCTTATCGGTTATTACGTTTACCACCGCTTCGCAAACTCCATCAGCATCCGGATATTGCACAAATATTTGCTTGGTACGCGCAAATCGGTTGGGCAAAAACCAATCATCGGCATCGATAAAAGCAATATACTCTTGCGTTGCCGCCCTAATGCCTACATTACGGGTTTCGGCACTGCCTCTATTGCTGCCGTTGGGGTGTGTAAGCACCACCACTCTGCTATTCTCGTTGGCAAGCGCCCTCGCTATTTCAAGCGAATGGTCTTTACTACCATCATCAACCAATACTACTTCAGCTACCTCGGGCTGGGCCAAAGCCGAGGATACTGCCTCGCGAAGATACTC
>CAIOSU010000482.1 GCA_903861055.1 uncultured bacterium | reverse complement strand
GAGACGGGATGACAGACGTTTTGTTTATTTTTGTTAAATGCTCACCCCCTCCCGCCACAACCAATCCCCCAAACAAATCCTCTTATCCATAGCCGAAGAGTTAAATGCCAACGGTATTACCAAAGAGCAAGTTGAAACGCTGCTTAATGAAGCTAAAATGCTCATCTGGATGGAGTTTGAAGATGTGGACAATAACATCTTGAAGAAAGAAATTGATGGGCAAATAGAAGCACTTAGTAAATACAACTGGCAAAAAACCGAAAGAAAAAAAGATACCCTGCTTAAAAATGTGATTGACGATAGTATCGACTCAATAGCATACTACTTCAAGAAATAAGCAATAAATAAGTGTAAATACTTAATTTTAAGGAATTTTTGTGATGATTAAACCAAACATTTTGCGCATTTATGCGTATTAATGGTTAATTTTCATCAATTGTACATACTCTTTAATATTATACTATACACCTGCGCATGCAACCGAGCATACAAACCATACCCACTAAAAAATTGGTAGGCCATAGGATAAAGACAAACTTATTGGCCGATAAAACATTCGAACTTTGGAGCAATTTTATGCCCCTTCGTTCGGAGATAGTAAATAACGTCAGCGATGAATTGTATTCGGTGCAGATAATGTCGCCTTCTTATTTTAAAGCTTTTAACCCGCGCTCAGAATTTGAGAAATGGGCGGCCGTTGAGGTTGACCATCACGATATTATTCCTGCTAAAATGGAGCCTATTACCATCCCAAGTGGCTTGTATGCCGTTTTTCTGCACAAAGGGCGGGCTATTGATGGCCCAAAAACTTTTCAATACATTTTTACCAAGTGGTTACCAGCATCCAATTACATACTCGATGACCGCCCCCATTTTGCCATTATGGGCAGCAACTACAAACACAATGACCTTGAATCGGAAGAGGAGATTTGGGTACCCATCACCCCAAAACGATAAGCATCGCCATTACTTCCGCGAGTTTTCTTTTCCCAATTACCTTTTAGTCAGTAAAAACTGATTATTTTGGTGCGTGTATGGATTTTAAGCCCGAAATACGGACAGTACAAGTAACCCGATACGTTACGCCGCTGCGCGAAGGTGGCTCTATGCCTGCCATTGCCGAAGCCGACGATAATTTTTTGTATGCCCTAAAATTCAGGGGCGCAGGGCAAGGTAGCAAGGCTTTAATTGCAGAGCTTATTGGTGGCGAAGTGGCCCGAGCATTGGGTTTTAAAGTGCCCGAAATAGTGTTTGCCAACCTCGACGAGGCTTTTGGTCGAACCGAACCCGACGAAGAAATACAAGACCTGCTAAAAGCAAGTGTTGGGCTAAACTTAGCACTGCACTATCTCTCTGGTTCCATTACCTTCGACTCCACCGTAACGCAATTAGATGCCACGTTGGCTTCGCAAATATTGTGGCTGGATAGTTTACTAGTAAACGTGGATCGCACTTGCCGCAACACCAACATGCTTTGGTGGAACAAAGAGCTGTGGCTCATTGACCACGGTGCGGCACTATACTTCCACCATTCGTGGAATAACTGGGAAGCTAAAGCCACGGCCCCGTTCAACTATATCAAAGACCATGTA
Organism: uncultured bacterium; assembly: GCA_903861055.1. Taxonomy (GTDB): domain Bacteria; phylum Bacteroidota; class Bacteroidia; order Chitinophagales; family CAIOSU01; genus CAIOSU01. The sequence goes on along the minus strand of CAIOSU010000482.1, from coordinate 2,649 downwards.
ATGCTGCCGTTTGCAACCGAACTAGATGCAGTAAATACATCGTTTAGCGCCATCCTCACACCTGAACGAATACAGGCCATCGTATCGTTGGTGCCCGATGAATGGCTTTCTGCCGATGCACCTTTTGAATCAGCAGAAAAACATAAGGCCGCATATGCTACCTTTTTGCAAATGCGCGTTGCCCATTCCCTCACTTTTGTAAAAGAAGCTCAAGATGCTAGGGAAAGACTTATTTGAGTACGCCGTAATACGCGTGGTACCCCAAGTAGAGCGCGAAGAGTTTATCAACGTGGGCATTGTGCTTTATTGTGCGAAGCAGAAGTTTCTGAAATCGACAATAGAGGTGGATGAACAAAAGCTAAGCACTTTTGCGCCTAAATTAGATATTGCGGAGGTATGTACGTTCTTGAACGCTTATAAAAACATAAGCGAAAGTGGCCCTAATAGCGGCGCCATTGGCAAGCTACCCATTGCAGAGCGTTTCAGGTGGCTTACTGCAACTCGCAGCACGGTAGTACAATCATCAAAAGTACACCCAGGCATTTGCGACAATGCCGCCGAAATGCTTGAAAGACTGCACCAACAATTGGTTGCCAATTAACTGAGAAGCAGTTTAAGCACTTTTTTTATCCTAAGCCAGCAAAGACTAAAGTCATTTAACTTCCGTTATTTAGCCATAATTACTTTCAACGAAAAGCATGAAGTACTTTACATCGGTTTTATTGTTGGTTAGCCATTTATGCATGGGGCAGGCGGTATATCAAGCCAGAGTTGTGGATGCTACCACCAACGAACCATTACCTTTTGTAAACGTAGGTATCGTGGGCCAGAACATTGGCACCGTTACCGATGATGCCGGCAGATTTCGCATTACATTAGAATATCAATATGCCAACGACAGTGTTAAAGTATCGATGATTGGCTACGACAGCAAAAGCTGGACTGTTGATTATTTGCTAGACCATATAAACGATAGTACCATAAAGCTAAACAAGGCCAACAACCAGATAAAACAAGTAGAAATAAACAGCGACAAGCTGCGCCCCAAAGTGGTGGGCAGCACTACTACCAGCCCCTTTTTTACTGGGGGTTTTACATCAAACGATTTAGGCAACGAAATTTGTGTAAAAATAAACGTAGGCAAACGACCATTTTACCTGCAAGAATTTACCTTTAATATTGCCAGCAACAATTGCGACAGCCTGCTATTTAGGATAAACGTTTACAGCCTAAAGAACGACCTGCCCGACCAATCATTGCTCAGCGAGAACTTAATTATTGCCACCAAAATTACCAGCGGGCAAATAACCGTAGATTTGAAGCCCTACGAACTGCTTATTGATGAAGATTTTGCCATTGGCCTTGAATATATAAAACCCTGTAACGAGCGGTCATTGTGGTTCTCGGCTGCTTTTTTAGGTTCCATATACTCGCGCACCACAAGTCAAGGCAATTGGGGAAAACTGAAGGGGTTTGATTTGGGCTTTAATGTAAAGGTGCTCTATTAATCCACCTGATCGCGGTCGCTGAAATCGATACCTGCCGCATCGTCGAGCATAGCGCTGGTCATCTGCTCACCCTCTAGGTTTTGCTGCATCAAAGTCCAAGAATCAGTCAAACTGGTTTCTATCCATAAACTTCCTGACTTCCGAAAAACTTGTACCGACAAACTGAATTGGTCCCAAAGTTCTTTCTCAAAAATAGCAACACTATCATTGGGTTTTAGCTGCAACGCACCTTCGGCACCTCCCTTGCGGCAAAATTGCAGGGTTTGGTCATGCCTGATAAGCTTTGACTGGGGTTGGAGTTTTTTTGCCTCATACGGAGCACTGTAAAACTCAATCTTCAGGTACGGGAAAGCTTTATTGAACTCCCCCTGCAACTCAGCAATCGTCTTATTGTTTTTAATAATAATTTTCACATGATAGTTTTTCAAGGGTACCCTCCAATAGCGCCCTGCAGAGAACACTAAAGGAATCTTGCAAATTTATTTCTCTATTTGCTACCAGACTATGATTAAAATCAGGATGCCGAAAAATGTTGGTCAAGTACCTATACTTTGCGGTCTTTGAAACAGAAATTCTGCAAAACTTGAATCATCTAAATGACATTTTTTTCAATAACCTTTGAAAACTAGTTTAACAGGTGCTTTATAAAACCTAGATTTGTGATATAATCCAATGCAAAATATAGAATGGTGGAGCTAGAACTAGAAGTATATCAGGCGCCCGAGGCTCGATATTTTAAAACGAAAACAGAATTTGACGAGGCGGTAGGCAAAGATTTTATCGAACATGCAAATAGAATAACTGCAAAAGGCGTGCAGTTTTTTGTTGGGCTATCACATGGCATATCGCCAGCAGGCGCCTATCAGTATATAATAGATAGGTACAATAAAATACAGTATCCAGAATTGATCTATTACACCTTTGTAAACTCACCCCTAAAAAGGCAGCGCGACCTTATAGGCGTAACCGATGCAGGTATGTTTTTGAAGTACCTTTTCCGGAAAGGCTATATCAATCGCTCACAGATTTTGGGTAGCACCATGAACCGCGACAATATGGCGGTGTTTACGCAAGAGCTTAACGCTACTGTAGGTACCTACTTACAAGAGCAAGGTAAACAAGGGCTTGACTATGCTTTCTT
>CAIOSU010000481.1 GCA_903861055.1 uncultured bacterium | reverse complement strand
GCTATTTTAGCCGAAATTCACCCTTAAACATTCCATTCAGCCAATCTTAACCTATTACCTTTTAAGCACCCACTGGCTGTTGTAAGTTTAACTTATTAAATAGATTCAGTAACATTACCTAACTTCCAATTTAGTCAAAAAAGTAACAGTTTTGCTACGCAAATAGGCTCAATCAAGCAAAAAAGGCCGTATCTTGCGTCTTGTTAATCCGGGAACAATCTATACAAAATAATAGTTTATGAGTTTATTGGTAGTAGGCACTGTAGCCTTTGATGCACTTGAAACCCCATTTGGCAAAGTTGAACGTATTGTAGGCGGAAGTGCGCTGCATTTTAGCTGGTCGGCTAGCAATTTTGTGGAGCCTATCAATCTAGTATCAGTAGTTGGTAGCGACTATGATTTTGACGAAATAAAAGCATTGAATGCTCGTGGTGTTGATACTGCTGGTTTGCAAGTAAAAGAAGGTGAGAAATCGTTTTTCTGGTCGGGTCGCTATCACATGGATATGAATACCCGTGATAGCTTAATTACAGACCTAAACGTATTGGCCGATTTCGACCCCATTCTTCCAGAAGCTTATAAGAATAGTGACTTTTTAATGCTTGGTAACTTAAGTCCTGTGGTTCAAGCAAAGGTTTTGGACCAAATGACCAGCCGCCCACGTTTGATTGCCATGGACACCATGAACTTTTGGATGGACATACAAATGGCCGAGCTAAAAGAAGTGTTGAAACGGGTTGATTTGCTTTTTGTGAATGACGAAGAAGCCCGCCAGCTATCTGGCCAGCACTCCATAGTAAAAGCTGCAAAGCTTATTCTTGAAATGGGTCCGAAATACTTGATTATTAAAAAGGGCGAACACGGTGCCTTACTTTTTCAAGGCAACGAGGTGTTTTTTGCCCCTGCCTTGCCGCTAGAAGACGTGTTTGACCCAACAGGCGCTGGTGATACATTTGCTGGTGGTTTCATGGGCCATTTGGCTGCTACAAAAGACATCTCTTTTGACAACATGAAACGTGCTGTAATATTTGGTACCGCCATGGCATCTTATTGCGTTGAGCAGTTTGGACCAAACAGAACCAAAACTTTAGAGCATCATGAAATTGATGAGCGCGTACAAGATTTGATAGACCTAGTGCAGTTTGATATCTCTTTAGTTGAGTAATAGTTTTAAAACAGCAATTGGTTTAGCTAATTGAGCTATATCTATAAAGAAAGGCATGGTACTAAACCATGCCTTTCTTTATAGATACATCATCGAACAAGGGCAACTTCATTCCCTCCTTATCGACACTGCTCGCTCGTGAGCAGTCAGTTGCTCGGCTGCTGCCATAGTTTCTACAATTGGCCCTAGGTTTTCAAGTCCTTCGCGCGTTAACTGCTGAAAAGTAACCTTCTTCACAAAACTATCAACCGATACACCACTATAGCTACGGGCATAGCCGTTGGTAGGCAAGGTGTGGTTAGTACCCGAAGCATAATCGCCCACCGACTCTGGCGTATAGTAACCCAAAAAAACCGAACCAGCATGCAGTACTTTATTTGCCAATTCGTGAGGATTGCTTACGGCCAGTATTAAGTGCTCAGGCGCATAAGCATTACTCAGGTCCATTGCATCTAATGCATTTCGCACCAAGAAAATTTTACTATGCCTTAACGCTTGCTCGGCTATCTCTTTTCTAGGCAACGCCGCTAATTGGTTTGCCAATTCTGTTTGAACATCGCTTAACAATTGCTCGCTCCACGTAACCAGTATAACTTGGCTATCTGGCCCATGCTCTGCTTGGCTCAATAAGTCGGCAGCTACATATGCAGCAGGGGCGCCCTCGTCGGCAATTACAAGCACTTCTGACGGTCCTGCTGGCATGTCAATGGCAGTGCCCTCCATTTGAACAAATTGTTTGGCTGCGGTCACGTATTGGTTACCTGGCCCAAAAATTTTATCAACCTTTGGTATCTCTTTAGTTCCGTATGCCATTGCTGCAATAGCCTGAGCGCCTCCTATCTTAAAAACATCCCTTATACCCGCAACTTGGGCAGCAAACAATATTGCAGGGTTTATCTGCCCATCTATATCAGGTGGAGTGCACAGCACCACTTCTTTACAACCAGCAATCTTTGCTGGAATACCCAACATCAGCACTGTTGAAAATAACGGAGCGCTGCCACCTGGTATATACAATCCTACCCTTTCAATGGGCAGATTTTTACGCCAGCAGTTAACGCCGGGCATTGTTTCTACAATAGGCTCATCGTGCACTTGGCTTATGTGAAACTTCTCAATATTTATGGCCGCTTTTAATATGGCTACTTTCAACTCCTCATTCACCTGCCACTCAGCATCCAATATTTCGCGAGCCTCCACTTTAACATAAGGTAAAGCCACACGATCAAACAATTCTGTAAATCTTTTCACCGCCTCATCACCCTCCAGTTTCACCGCACTCATTATTGGTTTTACTACATCAAGTAAAGCAGCATGGTCCATACTTGGGCGGCGCAACAATTCGTCAAGCTGCTCTTGCTCTGGATAACTATATACAACCAATCCATGTGTCATAATTACAAATATTGATTTTAACGGTATAAACTATTTAACACTACAGTATCATTTTCTCAATTGGTATCACCAAAATACCTTGTGCCCCATTAGCCTTCAATTGGTGTATTATTTCCCAAAAATCTTCCTCTGCCAAAACCGAGTGCACCGAGCTCCAACCTTCAATTGCCAATGGCATTACAGTGGGGCTTTTCATACCAGGCAACACACCAATTATTTGCTCCAACTTATTGTTTGGTGCATTTAGTAAAATATACTTATTGTTAGCAGCTTTATTTACGGCAGCTATCCTGAACATAAGCTTATCAATAAGCGCTTTCTTTTCAACGGAAAGTTGCGTATTTGCAACAAGTACTGCCTCCGATTTGATAACCGTTTCAACCTCTATCAACCCATTGCTCATTAGCGTACCACCAGTACTTACTATATCGCAAATTGCATCTGCCAAACCTATTCCGGGGGCTATTTCAACCGAACCGCTTATTTCATGAATGTCGGCATTAACGCCATGACGCGCTAAAAAATCTTGCACTATACGGCTATACGATGTTGCTATTTTTTTACCTTCCAACCAGTGTACGTTGGTATATTCAACGCCCTTTGGTACGGCTATCGAAAGGCGGCATTTGGCAAACCCAAGTCGCTCAATAACATCCAGCTTCTTTTTCTTTTCTAAGATAACGTTCTCACCTAAAATACCTAGGTCGGCTACACCGTCTTCAACATACTGTGGTATATCATCATCCCTCAAAAACAATATCTCGGCAGGGAAATTTCTGGCTAACGCCTTCAACTCACTTTTTCCATTATCAATACCAAGTCCGCACTCATTCAACAAGCTCAAACTCTTTTCCTGTAATCGTCCCGATTTTTGGACCGCAATGCGAAGCATAGTTAGTTTTTTAAAGTAACAAAAAAGCCCGCCAAAATTGGCAGGCTTGTAGTTTTTGGTTTTATATACTTCAACCCAAAAACACTAGCCTGCCAAAGGCAGCAAGTGGCAATGAGTATGAAATTTATCTATTTTCATTTCTTACCTCAAAGTAAAGGGGGTTATTTCCAATTTCCAAACAAAGGGCAAAAAAAACCCGGAGACGCTGCCACAACGTCTCCGGGAATAATATTCAGGGATTAATAAAAACGCACTATTAATTGTCGGATGTCAAGAAAATCTTTTTATCCGCATAAGTATCTGCACCAGTTACCCTTACAAAATAGTAACCACTAGCAATTTGAGTCATCTTGATTTGGTGGCTACTTTGTGAAGTTTCCAAGCTCAAAGTTTCGATAATCTTACGGCCCGATAGGTCAAAGATATCAACTTGTACGCTAGGATCTTTCAGGTTTAAGAACCCTAAAGTAATCACATCTTGATAGCTGCTAATGTTCACCATCGGATTTGCATCCGGAGTGTTCGGCAAACCAACGGCAACTTCGAGTACTTCCACTTTCGAAGTGTAAGTATCAGAGCAATCATCGCTGTTGGCAACCAATGTCACATCATAAATACCTGGCTGGGTGTAAATGTGGGTTGGGTTGCTCAAGTTAGAAGTTGCGCCATCACCAAAGCTCCAAGAATAATCAGTAGCATTAACTGATTGGTTCAGGAACTCAAGAATTGCTTGAGTATATGCTTGGCTAAAGCCAGCTGCATAAGCCGCATCAACTGGAGCTGGTGCACCGATGATAATGGTTTCGCTGGTTTGATATCCTTGAATTTCAAGGTTCAAGCCATAGCTACCTGCAGGTATGTTAACCATGCTGATTGTACCGTTTACATTGGTATTGCTAGATATAACAGTACCGTTGGCATCAGTTAGTTCATAGCTATCCCAAGTAAGCTGGGTACCACCTACGTTAAACACGCCCAAATCAACATTTATAGTACCATTCAAACCTTCGCAATCGCCATCAGCAGTAGTGATTGCCGCTGGAGGATAGAAGTGAATAATGAAACGTTCTGGGTCATCAGACAATGTAGATGTGAAGGTATAAGTATCGTTAGCACGCATGTTCTGGATTGCACCAGTTTTGGTGTCTTCCAAGAAGATAAGTGCAGACGCACCGAAGGTATTCATATCAGCAAACGTGAAGGTATAAGTACCAGCAGTACCTGCAATCAAGCCCATAGGAACTGATACCACTTTGCTGTCGTCAGTTGGCAATCCATTGATACCTACCAATTTAGGGTAGTTGGCAATACGAGTGTACAAAGTAGGTTGGCCAGCGCGGCTTTCTTTCTTCTGTGCATCGTATAAGTTATCAAACGCATCGCTGCAGTCAGCACCAAAGTATACAGTGGTCCTGTCGGCAAAGTTGTTACCAGCCAATTCAACGTTCAAGATGTGGTCATACCAGTTTGCTTGACGATTGAAAGTAGCATCACCAGTGCGACGATCACTGTTAGTCAATACAAAGTTAGTAGGGCCTGCACCAGTAGTCTGGATAAAGAATCCTTGCATTGAAGGAATTAAATAACCAGTACCAGACAATTGTGGTTGGTAAGTACCAGTGTACGAACCGCTAGACTGCCAGAAGTGTGCTGCACCGATAAAGCCTGCGCTTGGTACGTTCCACTCAATTGGAGAAGGATAAGGGTTACTTACCAAGTGCCATCCATCACCAATAGCAGTGGTGTTATCCAAGCTATTATAAGCAACAGTACCAGTGTTTGCAGTACCTTTCACATCCAATGTAAAGTCGGTATTACGACGAACCACACCAGCATAACCACGACCATTGGTTAGTGTACCAGATGAGCGCACGTGCCAGCCCGATTGGTTACAGCTAAATAGGAAGCTTGCATCTTCTCTCCACTCAAACAATGAACCATAAGGAGATCCAGGTGATACGTTGTTCGGATCGCAAGAAGCGAATGGAACAACCTGACCACCGTTAGGACCATACAAGCTAAGCTCCGATAGCTGTGTAGCTACGTTGGCATTGTTTACAGGAGAACTAATGTAATGGAAAGCAGTTGACTGAGCAGCTGCAGCAAAGAAACGCTGCATGATGATGTCACCACTTAAAGTACCAGTCATGCCTGGGCTAAAGTTATCAACCCAACCTGTACCAGTAGCACTTGATTTAATGGTAACCAAATTGTTTGTGGTAAATGTACCCAAATCAAGTTCTAAACCACCACCTACATACATCATACCCGAAGTAACGCTAGCACCATTGCTATTGTTAATGTTTAACGAGAAGAAGTTAGTAGTACCTTGCAAGGTTTGTGCAGTTGCTCCATCAAATGAAACCTCACCTTGGTTTGGTGTCACAGTACCATTCATCACCCAGTTACCGGCTACGAATAGTTTAGGAGTAACCGCTGCTATAGATGGGCCAAATGCCAAGGTACCGCCAGTATTTACATATACATTGCCACCCAAGTTCATATCGAAACCAGTTTCGATGGTTACCGAAGCACCTGACTCAATCACTAAGTCGTTGGCTACTGGAGCACCACTGTATGAAGATGGATAATTCGGACGACCAGTTGGAATCAACACGTTATTAGCAGCTGTAGGTACAGTATTGGTACTCCAGTTGGTGGTTACGTTCCAGTTGTCATTGGTGTTACCAGTCCATATAAATGGAGCAGCACCAATTGTAACAAACTTACTTGCAGCAGTACCGTTACAAGTACCGTTTACAGGAGTTACAGTAACGTTTCCAGACAATGCAGTTCCGAAGTTTACTACTATGCTGGTTGTACCTTGACCCGATGTGATGGTTGCACCAGCAGGCACGGTCCAAGTATAAGATACAGCATTAGCTACGGCAGCTATTGAATAACCTACAGAGTTTTGTCCATAATAAACACTAGACAAACCAGTAATGGCACCAGCGGCAGCCGGTAGCGCAGTTACAGTTATTGTTTTGCTAGCTACAGCAGAACATGAACCATTGGTTACAGTTACTGTGTAAGTAGTAGTGCTAGCAGGAGATACTGTAATTGTAGGTGTAGTTGCACCGTTAGACCAAGCGTAAGTATAGCTAGGTGCGCCAGTTACTACTGGAGAGAGAATCTGAGAAGAACCTGTGCAGATAGCAGTACCACCTGATATACCAGTTATTACCGGTGTAGGCGCAATAGTTACTGCTTTAGTAGTTGCAGGGCCATCACCACAAGCATTAGATGGAGTAACGATAACGTTGCCGTTATTGGTACCAAATGTTACCGTGATGTTGATGTTACCACCAGATACGAAACCATTTAGGCCGCCAGCGCTAGTAGCCGAAGCACCAGCAGGCAGTTGCCACTTATAACCAGTAGTTGTATTAACGTTTGCACTAGCAAAAGTAGAAAGTGGTGCGCTAAACGTAACACCAGTTTGGTTAGCACAAACTGAACTAAGACCAGTTATAGTAGTTATAGAATCAGGAAGCGGAGTTACCAAAGCAGTGGCATAGGTAGGAATTGACCAACCACAGCATTCTTCGCGAACTTGCAACCTAATAATATAAGTACCCGCATCGTCAGTAATCAAGTTAGTAATTGAAGGACCAGTAAGCACCGACAATATTACCTCTGGAGAGTCAACATTTGACAATGTCCAGCGATATTGAAGTCCAACGGTAGAAGTCGTTAGGTCAATTGTTGAACCTTCACAACGACTAGCGTAAGGGGCACTGGTAATTACAGGAGCCGCACGTGTGCCGGTAACCTTAATAAATCCAGGGAAGCTAGTAGCACCTACCGAAACTGATTTATTACCAGTAGTGGTGTAGAATACAGCAGCAGTATCTGAAGCTGCAGTATAGGAAGATGTAGTCGATGTCAAATCTTTCACAAATGCACCACCAGTAATTGTCCAGCTATCTGGGCTAGTTTTAGTAATAGGGATAATAGAGTTGGTACAAGCCTTGATTGTACTTACAGTAACTGTTCCGTTGGTACCTGCAGCAGTTTGTGTAGGAGCAGCAACACCACCGTAGTAGATGCCTTGAGCTGAACCATTACCACCATCCTGACCGCGACCACCATTACCGCCGTTACCACCATTGCCACCGTTACCGGCAGGGCTGGTAAGTACCACACCTAATTGTGTATCAGACATTGCTGGGCCACCTTGACCACCAAAGCCGCCAGTACCACCGTTGCCACCAATGGCACCAGTACCACCAGTACCTGCAGTACCAAGAGAGTTAACAATTACGCTAGTTAAGCTAGCACCAGTACGAGAGTTTGATGATACATATACACCAAACGCTGCACCACCGCCGCCGCCACCGTCGCCGCCAGCACCACCTTCGCCACCGCCGCCGCCAGCACCACCGCCAGAACCACGAACAATGTTAAGGAATGAAGGAGTACCACTGCGTCCGTCAACAATAACTGCGCCAGTACCGCCACCGCCAGAACCACCAGAACCACCGTAGCCAACTCCACCATCCGCTCCAAGAGCAGGCACAAAGTATTGACCAAATGATGAAGTAGCAGGACTGCCAGAGCTATAACTCACCGTTGCGTTACCGCCATTTGAACCATCGTTACCATCAACACCACTCACTACTGGAGCTGGTTGAGGTTGAGAATAGAAGTACCAAGTAAGACCTGTTGAGCTGTTAGTAGCAACTGCAGCACCATTGGCTGAATAAGAACAACCAGTGATCCTTCCACCACCGCCGCCACGAGCACCGTTCATACCGTTATATACGCTAGTTGTGCCTGTGCTACCGCCATGGCCACCTGAACCACCAGCACCACCACCTTGCGTGGTTGAGCTACCTACAGGAGAACACTGACTAACACTACCATTAGTACGAGGGCCTGGATCAACTGCACCAACGCCACCGCTTGTACCGCCAGCGTTACCACCAGTACCACCATCTCCACCACCGCAACATGCAGCAAACGGACCAGCACCACCGGTGTTGTCTTGGATAAACTGACCAGCAGCACCATCACCACCGTTTACACCGTTACCACCGGCGATACCTTGAGTACCATTGGCACCGCTTGAAGCATTACCAACGTTAATCTTAAGGTTGCTCAAAGTATAATTCTGAGAACTTGAGTTTATAAGCAATCCATATACAGAACGACCATTACCGTCTTGTGTACCAACAGCACCAGTCAATTGCACATTAACAGTTGCGTCGCTAAATGACCAGTTTGATTTACCTGTTGAGGTAATACCAGCGTAGATACCAATACCTGGACTAGGAACAACATAAGCATTGGCGAAGTTAATTACCGTAGCAGCATTCGTGGTTTTTACCCAGTTACCGCTCAAATCTCTTACATAACCACCTTCAATGTTTACATTATTCACTAGTTCAACTGGCGAAGAATAGAAGTACTGAGAAGCACCACCTAACATGCGAACATAAGTCCTAGTTCCACTTACCAAGTTCATTGCTTGTGCAAGAGTAGTAGGACAATCAGGCGTACCAGCGTTGTTTACGTCGCCACCTTCATTACTTGGAGCTACATAAATGAAGTCACAAGAAGTGATTGGGCTGCCAGCAGTTGGCAAGGTAACCGTATTGTTAACAATAGTAATACAGTTATTGGCATCCCTCACATAGAAGGTATCAACCGAACCGTTAAACAAGTTACTAAAGGTATTCGAAACTTGGTAGCTACTGCCATTGCGTCTGTACTCAAACGGTGACACACCACCAGCAGTAATTAGTTGCACAGTAGCTGATGAGTAGCCACCACCGCTACACTGATAAGAAATTTGAGTACTTACATTCAGTACTGGTGGTTGGAACAATGTTGCATTTTTAACAACTGAACAACCTTGTCCATCGGCAACAGTTACTTGGAAAGAACCAGCATAAACATCAGTTCTGTTGCCAGATGTGCTTCCGTCATTCCAGTTGTAAGTATAGTTTCCATCACCACCAGTAGTTACTACGTTAATGGTAGTAGAAGAATCTTGGAAACACCTAATGCCGTAACCGTTGGCAATGTTAAAGTCTAATGTTGCAGATACCGGAGCGTACTCAACAACCCTAAATGAGCCAATGTTGAAACAACCCTCAGCATCAGTTACTACTACGTTGTATGAAGCACCACCCACAGCGTTCAAATCTTGGCTAATTGCACCATTCGACCAACTGTAAGTGTAAGGAGGCGTACCACCTGAAGCAGTAATGTTCACTGCACCGTTGCCAGCACCGAAACATGATACATTGGTAATAACACCTGTTACTAATACCGGATTAACCACGTCAACGCTAAAGCTACTGTAAGCAGTTCCTTGACAACCAATTGTTGGGTTGTAAGAAGTGGTATAGAAGGTATAGCTACCTGTTGAAAGGCTATTGAACAAGAATGCCGTGTTGGTATCAATTGCAACACCACCAGCACCCGGAACACCATTATACAACACTGCCTCTGTAGCTCCTGAACCTTGTGGGGTAACGTTTACTACCAAAAGACCGCATGAATTGTAAGTTGAACCACCAGGAAGTGTAGGTGCTGCCAAAGAAGCTGGCTGAGCAACTACCACTGCTGGCAACTGAACTACACAACTTGGTACACCGTTGTCTTTAATATAAGCATCGTAAGTACCGGCAGCAAGACCTGTAAAGGTACCTGATGTTTGGTAAGTGCTACCGCCGTTTATTGAATACTGATAAGCACCAGTACCACCTGCGCCAGTGAATGTAATAGCACCGTTGCTAAAGCCTTGACAAGCCGAAACGTTTGTAATCACCCTTGTGGCAGAAAGCACAGTAGCTTGCGATACAGTTGCAGTTGCAGTTGCAGTACAAGTGTTTGCATCGGTTACTGTTACAGTATAGCTGCCAGCAGCAACACTACTTAAGTCTTGGGTAGTTGTACCATTGGTCCAAGCATATCCATAACTAGATGTGCCGCCTGTTACACCTAAGTCAACTGCACCACTAGCAGCACCAAAACAAGTAGCACTTGTAGTAGCAGTAATAGAGGCAGTTAAAGCAGCTGCAGGCTGAGTAATAGTTACTGGGGTAGAGTTTGTACAATCATTGGCATCTTTCACCCTAAGTGTATAGTTGCCTGCCGCTAGGCCAGAGAAGGTACCAGATGCGCCGTATGCACCCGCATTGATTGCGTAAGTGTATCCAGCAGAACCACCTGAACCGCTAATGGTAACCGAACCAGTGCTTGCACCGAAACAACCTACGTTAGTTATCGTGCCTACATTGATAGATACGCCAGATGCAGGTTGAGTAACCGTTCTATTGGCAGTAGTTGTGCAACTGTTGGCATCGGTAACAGTTACTGTGTAGCTGCCAGAAGATAGCGTTGAAATATCTTGTGATGTAGCTGTGTTGCTCCAAACATAAGTATATGCTGTAGTACCACCAGTTACGGTCAAATCAATACTACCATTGCTACCTGAGAAACAACTTACAGGAACAAAAGTACTTGATGCAGACAAGGCCGCTGCTGGCTGTGTGATAGTAGCCGAAGTAGAAACCGTACAACCATTGGCATCGGTAACAGTTACGCTATATGCTCCAGCGGCACGGCTTGTAATATCTTCCGTTGATAAGCCACCGGTCCAAGCATAAGTTTTAGTACCTGTGCCACCACCAACGTTAATGTTTACAGCACCAGTGCTTGCACCAAAACACAACACTTGAGTAACCGAACCTACGCTAGCAGTTAACTGTGTTGGTTGAGTTATAGTGGTAGAAGCTGAAGAGTTACAACCATTGGCATCGGTTACAGTAACCGAAATCAATCCTTGGCTAAGCGAAGTTGCACTGTATGCACCTGCGCCAACACCAAAACTCAAATCACCGTTTGACCACTCCAAATCGTAAGGGCCAGTACCACCACCGATAGTTACAGTAGCTGCACCGTTGTTTCCACCGAAGCAAGAAACATTGGTTTGAGCAGTTATACTTGCAGTTGGGCTACCAGCATCAGTTACGTTTACACTGCTAGTAGCAGTACAACCGCTACCATCGGTAACTGTTACGGCATAGTTGCCTGAAGGAACAGCACTCTTACAAGCCGCCGCACCGCCACCTGACCATGCATATGTATAGCTACCACTGCCACCACTTGCCAAAATACAAGCTGTACCATTTGATGAACCACAAGTTGATTGGATAGTACCACCACCTGTTGATAGCGCTATAGAACTTACAATAGTAACTGCAGTGCTTCCTTCGGTGCCTGCGCAACCTAGTGCACTTATTGAACGGAAATAATAAGTACCTGTAGCGGTTACGTTACGAGAGGTAGCTGGAGTAGCAGTGCTAGTTCCACCTGAGGTAGTATTCTGCCAGTAAACAGTACCACCGGCACCACCCGATGCGGTTAGGGTAGCCGAGCCATTACAACCAATACCACCACCAGAAACCGTTACGGCCGCAGGTACAGCATTGATAGTGATAGCTGTGCTACCTTCTGTGCCCCAACATCCGGCAGCACTACGTGAGCGGAAGTAGTAAGTACCCGATGCACTTACTGCTTGGCTGCTTGATGCAGTAGCAGTGCTTGTTCCGCCAGAAGTAGTGTTTTGCCAGTAAATAGTGCCGCCAGCACCGCCTGATGCAGTCAAAGTTTGAGTGCCGTTGGTACAATAGGTACCACCACCAGCAACAGTTGTTACTGCAGGTACAGCATTAATGGTAACAGTTACACTACCTTCAGAGCCCCAACATCCAGCGGCACTTAACGAACGGAAATAATAAGTGCCACTAGCGCTTACGCTTTGGCTTGTAGAAGCCGTAGCTGTGCTAGTGCCGCCAGAAGTAGTACCTTGATAGTATATGGTTCCGCCTGCACCACCTGAGGCACTAAGTGTAATCGAACCGCCACACTGTGTAGAAGCACTTGGAGATACAGTTACAGAAGCAGGAACTGCGTTAAAGATTGCCACGGTGTTGGCAGCATTGCCCCAACATCCAGCGGCACTTAACGAACGGAAGTAGAAAGTACCAGTTGTGGTTACCGATACTGATGCACCACCAGAAGTAGTACTTGTACCAGAAGGGTTAGTACCTTGGAAATATATAGTACCACCTGAACCGCCTGAAGCAGTTAGCGTAGTTGAGCCGCCGCAGAATGTGCCGCCGCCAGTTATAGTAGTAATGTCGCTAGGAACAGCGTTAATGGTAACAGCAGAGCTACCTTGTGGACCAAAACATCCAGCTGCGCTGCGAGAATTAAAATAATAGGTACCCGAAGCAGAAACACTTTGACTGGTTGATGCAGTAGCTGTGCTAGTGCCACCAGAGGTAGTACCTTGCCAGTAAACAGTGCCACCTGCACCACCAGAGGCAGTTAAGGTTTGAGTACCACCACAAGTAGTAGTACCACCATTTACAGTAACTGCTGCAGGAACGGGATTGATGGTAACTGCCTGGCTACCTTCAGTACCCCAACAGCCTGCAGCCGTTCTAGCACGGAAATAATAGGTACCTGATGCGGTTACACCTTGGCTAGTTGCTGCGGTTGCAGTACTGGTACCACCAGAGGTAGTACTTTGCCAATAAATGGTACCACCGCTACCACCTGATGCACTGAGCGTTACCGTACCACCGCACTGGGTAGTACCACCGGTTACGGTAGTAGCGCCTGCATCAGGGTTGATGGTAATTGATACACCAGCACTTTGCGTACCCCAACATCCGCTCGCACTGCGTGGACGTAGGTAGTATGTACCAGTTCCGGCTGTGTATGTAGCACCTGAACCCAAAGCAGTACTTGTACCGCCAGAGGTATTCTGCCAATACCAAGTATAACCTGTAGATGGCGCGCCAACACGAGTAAGCGTCATTGTACTACCTGCACTAGCGCACTGGCTTCCACCGCCGGTAGGCGTGCCTGGAGCAGCCGCTGTAAACTCGGCCAATCTTAACACCGCCGATACGCCAGTAAAATCATGCCCCTGGCAGTTATAGCGGTTTACTACAGCAAGGTGATTACCAGTGTAGGTTGCAGTATAGTAAATAGACGCAGTATTACCAACACAGTCAAGCCCGTTGTCATCGTTGTAAGCACGTGCAGTCCAACCTGGGTTTTCGTCGTATACGGTAAGTTGAGTATCGAACGAGCTACCGCAAGTAATTACAGCATAAGTAATGCCGCTGTAAGCATAAAAAAAGTTGTACGTACCACTACCAACCGATTGGTTGGCCGAAGCAGTACCACAAGGAATGTTTTGCGGTGCGCTTAAAAAGAAGGTAGTACCTTGACCCGCCCAGCCACATTGGGCTTGGAGTTGATTAGTAGGTGCCACAAACAACAAGAGCAGGAATGCGATTCCTGCTAAGACCGAAAAGGTTTTTTTCGTTCTTGTTAATTTTTCTGGCCACGATGGCGGGGCTGTGGATGCAGCCGAGAATAAGTTAACGTTTCTCATAAAAAAAATTGTTTTGGGGCTACCTTCTTTCTCAACCTTCGTTGTTCCTTTTGTCCGGCTGTTGGTAAACAGAAATTCGGTAAATTCTAAAATACGGCTCAATTTATAAACAATTTAACACTTTGTCAAGACTCAGTGTCTATTAATTAGTAACTAAATTAAAAATGTTCATTAAACAATACAGCAACTATCGGTAAAAACACTTACAGGCAGCTATACGATAATCTCTAACTTATGTTTCACTGCAAAAAAATTATTTCGAGCTAAAACCCCAAACTACGCACTAGCATTCACTTTTTAAAAATGGTGCTTCTTTTTACATCAGCAACATTTTGCAATCACTTAATAGAAAGCGAACGTATTAATGTTAAAAGGTTTCTTCTCGAATAGCAAATTAAGAAGATAATGTCACCTTGTCAACTATATTTTGCACATAATGTTAGTTACCCAACCAAAACACATTACAATATACTTTATTAAGCTGGCAAAATCAATCGTTTTAGCGCCTTAAAAATCCTAATTTTAGTAAAATATTTAAGTGTTATCGTTCTGTAAATTTATCTATCGAGGCGATAAAGAGATAAAAACAAAAGGCCGCATCATGAAGATACGGCCTTTTGCCATTAATGAAACCCGCTATGCTGTTGGGGAAGGATTCGAACCTTCATGAGGTGGTTAGTCTTTGGTTTTGCAAGCAAATCCAGGATTTGTTCCAAGCTCCTCACCCCCGGGACGGGAGGGCACGTCTGCCTGTTTCATCACCCAACAATTTAATTTGTGGTTAATTGGTTATTGGTTGTTTGTGAATTGAATTGCCAAGTAATCAATTAACTGCAACAAATTTAATACCTTATACCTTTCCTTGCAATATTTTGTTTCTTTTTTAAAAAAGTTTAGCATATTTTTATAAAAAAGCGCTTTTTAAAGAAAATAAGCTAAATCTGAATAGTTATGGCCGCCCAAAATTTAGAAATTGACAAACTAGATATGGAAATACTTTCCATATTGATGAGCGATGCACAAATTCCGTTTACCGAAATAGCCAAAAAAGTGTTCGTTTCTGGGGGTACTGTGCACGTAAGGGTAAAGAAACTTACCGATATGGGTCTCATAAAAGGTAGCCAAGTAAACATTGAACCCGAAATGTTGGGCTATGGACTTACTGCCTTTATTGGTATTTTCCTTAACAAAAGCTCCATGTACGACAGCGTGGTTGATGCACTTAAGGCCATACCCGAGGTAGTGGGTTGCAACTATACTACCGGCACTTATAGTATGTTTGTAAAAATACTGTGCCGCGATACCAACCACCTTAAAAAAGTACTGCACGATAAATTGCAATATATAGAGGGCATTAACCGAACGGAGACCTTAATTTCGCTGGAGGAAAGTATCAATCGCCCGTTGCAACTGCTTACAGAAAATGACTGAGCCCGACCCTACTCTTACACAACCGTTGCTTATTGATTTGCCATACGTTGGTAGCTTGGCTTTTCATGCAATGGTATTGGCACGTACACCTATATATATAGAGGTGTGCGAAAATTTCCAGAAAGCTACTTTCCGGAACCGCGCCCATATAGTTGGCCCCAACGGTATAGAGCGCTTGAGCATACCTATAGAAGAAGGTAGAGGTTTAAGAAGGCAAATAAACAAAGTGGAGATTTCCTACGCGCACCGTTGGCCCAAGTTGCATTGGGGTGCTTTAGTGGCTGCGTATGGTCGTTCGCCATACTTTGAATATTACGAGCACGATTTAAAGTCGCTGTTTGATGAACCAGGCAAATTATTGTTTGATTATAATTGGAAGGTAATGCAAACCACTTGGCGTTTGCTAGGTATAAAACCGACTGTTGAATTTACAACCGACTATTACAATCCAGCCCCCGAAACATGGCTCGATGCAAGAAATGCCATACACCCCAACCCTGAAAAAGACCATAGCAATGCGCTTGTGAAAATTGCGGAATACTATCAAGTGTTTCAAGATAGGCATGGCTTTTTGGCCAATATGTGTGCCTGGGATTTACTGTTTAACGAAGGCCCCAATGCAAACAACATACTAAAGCAAATGGCTAAGGTACCCAACCCATAAACCAGCACTCCCAAGCATCTACCAAAACAAACAAAGGCTATTTTTTTGAGCCGATGTTGAAACACTATGCAGGTAAATACATATGGAAACACGGTAGGCTTAAAAGGTATGTAATAGGTAGCTTGCAGCATGGGTAATAGTTTGCAGTGCTGTAAATGCAGCAAGCACCACCTACGGAAACTGCCCGACTATTTTTTAAGACAAATTAATGACACGACTGCACTTTTAGGAAACCCAGCGAATAACTTCCGAAGCCCTCTTTCTTATTCATACCGAATATGTAATTTCGTGCCCGAAAGAATGGAGTTTGCATGGCGATAAAGAAATTTGAAACTGCGGTTTCTACCATTTCCGGTAGCTCGTTCCCCAATTTCAGGGAAATGACCAGAGATGTAAAAATTGACGCTGCATACCGCAGCAGGTACGTAAAATCAATGCTGGTATCGCTTGTATCTGAGCCATTTAGGTGGGTGGAGAATTGGAAGTATGGCGAGGTGGTAAAAAACACTCAAATAACAAAAGACCCGGTGTTTATATTGGGTCATTGGCGCAGCGGCACTACCTACTTGCACAACCTGCTTAGCCAAGATTTAGAAATGGCTTATGTAACCACATACCAGAGCGTTTTCCCGAACCAGCTATTGAGTAGCAGATGGCTTTTTCGTAGTTTAATGAGTGCCAAAATGCCCAAAAGGCGCCCAGCAGATAACGTAGAACTTAACGCTGACTATCCACAAGAAGAGGAGTTTGCCTTAGGCGATATGAACCCTTACAGCCTTTACAACTTTTGGTATTTCCCGAAACACACCCAAGAATACTTTGATAAATTCATTAAACTAAAAGGATTTAGCAAAGCCGAGCAGCAGCGCTGGAAAAACGACTATGAACTGTTTGTAAAAAAGACCTTGGTAAACCAAGCCACTTCTTCGCGTTTTTTATCGAAAAATCCACCGCACACGGGCCGTGTACCTCAGTTGCTAGAGCTTTTTCCGAATGCAAAGTTTATCTACATCTATCGCAACCCTATTTCGGTATTTCTATCAACGTTCAACTTTTTTACAAAGACCATCCCGCCGCTTAAATTTCAAGACATTACCGACCTTGAGATGGAAGATAACATACTGTACGTATATGAGCAGATGCTGAGAAAGTACGAAAGCGATAAAGCAATGATTCCGGCTGGAAACTTGATTGAATTGAAGTATGAAGACTTTGAGCACGAACCCTTAGTGAACTTAGAGCACATTTACCAGCAGCTTAACCTTCCTAATTTTAACATCACCAAAGACAGGTTCGTAAAATATATCGATTCGCAGAACAAATTCAAGGTAAACAAACACCAGATTTCCGACGAAAAAATCGAAAAAATCTATCGCCACCTAGGATTTGCAATGGAGCAGTATCAATACAGCGTTCCCGACGACATTGAGATACTAGCAACCAAGGGTGTTACATCTTAACTACCTTGCGATAAAGTCGGCTGCTCTCAGTAACCACCTCAACCACATAAGTGCCAGCAGCTAGTTTAGCTATATCCAATCGGGCCTCTGTGGCATTTGCATTTAAGCTAATACTGCTCACTACTTCGCCTTTGGGTGTATATACATTCACGGTTGCACCATTCAAACCCGCCCCAAAAGATACGTTTATAAAATCTTGAGTAGGGTTCGGATAAATATTCCATTCAATTTCTTTGCCCACGGCAAGGTTCTCGGTGCCAGTTAAGCAATCAACCCGTTTGCTGCGCATGTAGTTCAACGACAAAATAACATAAGGTAAGCCTGCTGCACCATGAGATAGCTCGGTAGAGATAACGGTAAGTTGCACATCAGGAGCATTATTATCCTCAAACACTTGCATTACAAACTGAACATTGCTTACCGGATTTTCAATATCGGCAGTGCTATGATAAAAATTAACCGGCATTTGTGGAGTCCAATCGTAAAGGCTATTGTATGCCAGTAGTTTGCGGAAATAAAAGTTCGGGTCGTTTTGAAACTGCGCGCGGAATGTATCTGTAAGCATACGCACTGGTATAGAGTCGAGCCTACCGCTTGGATATTCATTGGTATTTCTGTCCAATATCAATGCCAATAAGGAGTCATACGGATGTTTGAAAACGGAATCAAATGCAACAGCTGGGTCGTTCGGCAGGTTAAGGTTGAATAGGCTATCTCGGTATACTTCAGAGTACGTGCGCACAATCATGCAAAGGGCATGCGGTTCTGGCGTTACTCGGGTGTTCGATGCCAGGCTATCTGCGGCTACGCCAGCCAAATCAAAAGTACCACCACCTGGCGCAACAGCGGTTACGGTAAGCTCACCCGCATGGTACAGTTGTATCTCTCTGGCGGTGGCAAACGATGAATGCCCGCCCTGCGAATATCCTGACAAAAACAACTGATCGGTTAAGTCTACACCTTCAATCTGAGCAATGGTTTTGGCAGCCCTAATAAGGTCAACTGTAGCCGTGGCTTCGGTTTTGGCATTCATAAAAGCTTGGTAACCCGGCGATGCATCAACTCCCAAATGGATGTAATCGGGCGCTATACCCACAAAGCCGTTGCTGGCAATGCCTTTAGTAATCATACCATATATACTACCGGGATTAGAAGGCACCTCTCCATCTTTCAAACAGAAACCGTGCCCAAAGGTCATAATACCCGATGGACAAGGATAACCAGTGGGTAAAGTAACCAACCCGGTTGCAATAGTTAACGAGTCGGGACGATAATCCTCTGTGTAATATTGTACTTTGAACACTTTAAAGTCATACTCTAAGCCCAATACGGAGCCCGGAAAACCAGTATACTGTTCCACTTCAACACCAAAGCTATCGGCAGTTAGCGTCTGAACCAAAGTATAGCTCACAATTTCGCCCCGTTGCTGGGCATATGATACAACACTAAAAAAACTTACTAGGGCAAAAAGAGCAAAACGCATGGAGGTAATAATTTGACAATGAGGAGATTCCTTAAAAATAGTGAATATTTTGAAACGGCAACTACTAAATTTTATTATTGGCAATGAATCGCTAACTTCATGGTACGTTAATTACACTACCAAGAACCCGTAAAATATACATCAATGGCCAATCCATTTACAGAGGAGCACGACTTGTTGCGCCAATCGTTTAGGAAATTTGTTGAAATAGAAATGTTGCCCTATGCCGACGAGTGGGAAAAAAACCACACTTGCCCAAGGCACATTTTCGAGAAAATGGGCGAGCAAGGCTTTTTTGGTGTAAGCTTCCCAACCGAAGTTGGCGGTAGTGGCATGGACCTATGGGCCGCTGTTACCATAGCATCGGAGCTAGCCTACACCAACTTAGGAGGCTTGGCCATGTCGTTGTATGCACATACTTACTTACCATTGCCATTGATAAATGCCATCGGTACGCCAGAGCAAAAAGAAAAGTACCTACGCCCTGCCTTGGAAGGTAAGAAGATAGCGGCACTGGGCATTACCGAGCCTAATGCTGGTAGCGACGTAGGGGGTATTATTACCAAAGCCGAAGATATGGGCGACCACTTTTTGGTAAATGGCGCCAAAATGTGGATTACCAATGGCACCATGGCCGATTTTATTGTATTGGTTACCCGCACAGGCCCTGGCCACAACCTTAGCCTTTTAATATTTGATACCGATACCCCTGGTTTTTCGGCGGTGAGGGTTGAGAATAAGTTGGGCATGCATACCTCTGATACTGGACAGCTATATTTCGAAAACTGCAAAGTACCTAAAGCTAATCTATTGGGCGAGAAAGACTTTGGTTTCTATTACCTAATGAATAACATTCAAGAAGAGCGCTTAATTGCATCTATAATGGGCACCTATGCCGCCGAGTGGGCATTAGGCAAAGCCATACAATACAGCAAAGAGCGCGAAGCTTTTGGTCGCCAAATTGGCAAATTTCAAGTATTGCGCCACAAAATGGCTCAAATGGCCATTACCGTTGAGGCTTGCCGTTCGTTCGCGTTCCGCGCTGTTGCAGAGTTTATTGAGGTAGGCCCAGAAGCTATACAAACCATAAGCATGTCAAAAGCTTTTGTAAGCGAAGAAGCATTGAAAGTAATTCACGATGCCATTCAAATTCACGGTGGCTGGGGCTACCACGAAGACTATGGCTTGGCCCGCGCCTGGCGCGATACGCGACTTATGACCATTGGCGCTGGCACCACCGAAGTGATGCACGAAATTATCAGTAAAATGATAGTGGACGATAAACAATACAAGCGCCAGTTTTTGAAAGCCCGAGGACAAGCGGTTTAATAAAACGATACCATATTAAGATGTACAACAGCCCTTTGGTAGTTACCAAGGGGCTGTTTGTTTATTAGCCTCATTCCTCCCCTAGTAACTGTTCCAACGCAAGGTTAACCATTTAGGGTTATATGTCCATCCGCCAAAACCGGCAATGCCCTATGGCATATAGAAAAAATTTGTGCCGAAAAGTGCCAATGCAAGCCCAATGTTAAAAGCTTCTTTTTTATTGGCAAGGTCATGGCATTGGCATTGTGAGTTTCTAAAAGTAAAAAGGTAACTTAACTTTATCTTTGTTGAACCTAGATAGTTATATTTCGATTAAGTGAGTATGAAAAAGAAAGTGCTGTTAATGATATTGGATGGTTGGGGCATAGCAACCGACCCGAAAGTATCGGCCATTGACCAAGCCAATACCCCATTTATCGATTCGCTGTATACAAAATACCCTCATGCAACCCTCAGCACATCGGGATTGGATGTTGGCCTACCGGATGGGCAAATGGGCAATAGCGAGGTTGGCCATATGAACATTGGCGCTGGCAGGGTAGTATACCAAATGCTGGTGCGCATAAACAAGAGCATTGAGGATGGCGAGATAAACCAAAACCCATTGCTGCTTGATGCACTACAATATGCTAAAGCCAACAATAAAAAAGTACACCTGTTGGGTCTAGTAAGCGATGGCGGTGTACATTCGCATATTGACCACTTGAAAGGCTTATTGAAAGTAACACAAGCCTACGGCCTAAAAGATGTTTTTGTGCATGCCTTTACCGATGGCCGCGATACCGACCCACATAATGGAGTGAAGTACCTAAATGATTTGCAATCGTTTCTGGAAACCAACGATGCCAAAGTAGCCTCCGTAATCGGCCGATATTATGCCATGGACCGCGACAAACGATGGGAGCGGGTGAAACTAGCCTACGACCTTTTGTTGCATGGTATTGGCGAACATGCCACAGACCCAGTAAAAGCATTGGAGCAATCATACGCAGCGGGAATTACCGACGAATTTGTTAAACCAATTGGCATCACCAATAATGAAGGCACTCCATTGGCAACAATTGAGGAAGGAGATGTGGTATTGTTTTTCAACTTCCGCACCGATAGGGGCCGCGAGCTAACCATGGCTTTAACACAGCAAGCTTTCCATGAGCAAAACATGGCACCCCTACCCTTGCGCTACCTTACCATGACCACTTACGACGAATCGTATAAAAATGTGGAGGTATTGTTTGAAACCGATAACCTAAATCATACACTAGGCGAGGTATTGGCTCAGCATCATAAAACACAAATTCGCATTGCCGAAACGGAAAAGTATCCACACGTTACTTTCTTTTTCAATGGCGGCAGGGAAGAGCCTTTTATTGGCGAGGAACGCATTATGCGCCCATCGCCTAAAGTAGCCACCTACGATTTAAAACCCGAAATGAGTGCTTACGACTTGCGCGATGCATTAGTACCGAAGTTACTTGAAGGCAAGGCGGATTTTATATGCCTAAACTTTGCAAATGCCGACATGGTAGGGCATACAGGTATTTTTGAAGCTGCCGTAGCAGCCTGCGAAGTGGTTGATGCTTGTGCGCACGATGTAGTTGAATCGGCGCTAAAAGGCGGCTACACCACCATTATTATTGCCGACCATGGCAATAGCGACTGCATGATTAACCCTGACGGCACACCCAATACTGCACATACTACTAACTTGGTACCCTTTATTTTAGTTGATGATGCGTATCACCAACCCATTGCCAGTGGTCGCTTGGGCGACTTGGCACCTACCATTTTGGAGCTTATGGGCATAGATAAGCCCAAAGAAATGACCGGAACCTCGTTGTTGCACCCCATTAAGCCTGCAGCACATGCCTAGGCGCTGGGTAATAAGCGATATACATGGGTGCAATCGCACTTTTAAGCTATTGCTTGAGCGATTGGCTTTGCAACCCGATGACCAGTTGTTTTTGCTAGGCGACTATATAAATAAAGGACCCCGAAGCAGGAAGGTTATCAATACCATTTTGAAGTTGCGCGAAGAAGGCTTCAAGGTGCGTTGCCTTATGGGCAACCACGAAGACTTATTGCTGAAATGCCTCGAAGACCCCTTGTTAGTTCCTGTATTCAACCAACAAGGAGGTAAAGAAACTTTAAAGAGCTTTAAGGTAAAAGCAGTAAGCGATATACCTACGGAGTATATCAATTTCTTCCATAGCCTAGAGTATTATATTGAGCTAGAAGATTTTGTGCTAGTGCACGCGGGTCTCAACTTCATCGACAAAAACCCGTTTACCGACAGGCATGCCATGCTTTGGAGTCGGAACAACCGCATTATACCAGCCAAAATACAATTTAGGCGCATTATTCATGGCCACACACCAACCAAGCTTAACACCATTAGGGCAGCCCTGAAACGCCTTAAAAATTACACCATAAGCATAGATGCTGGTTGCGTTTATGAAGCCGAAGGTATGGGCAATCTTATTGCCCTAAACCTAGACACCTTTGAATTGGTGGTGCAGAAGAATGAAGAAGGAATGCAGTTACCCAAGTAAATCCATCTCAACCGCAATGGCAGAAAATAAAACCCAAGCTACCAACAGCAGTATAGCTTCATTTTTTGATGCGATAGAAGATGAGCAACGCAGGCAAGATTGCATTACAGTTGCCACTTTAATGGAAGAAGCAACTGGCGAACAAGCAAAAATATGGGGGCCGGCCATAGTTGGCTTTGGCCAATACCATTATAAATATGCAAGCGGCCGAGAGGGGAATTTTATGATAGTTGGGTTTTCGCCGCGAAAACAAAACCTG